>CAZICC010000071.1:0-4111 GCA_964537645.1 uncultured Candidatus Saccharibacteria bacterium
TCTTGGTGTTTCCGGATTACGACGGCAACGGCATGTTCAAGAGCTTGGGCAACATCGCGGTCAATCCGCACGTCGGCCTCTTGTTCATCGCGATGGGCGAGAAGCCGAAGCGCCTGCGCGTCAACGGCCGCGCCACGCTCGCCGAGGACGACCCGCTGATCGCCGAGATGCCGGGCGCCCAGCTGCTCGTGCGCGTGGTGCCGGAGAACATTTTTCCGAATTGCCAGCGTTACATCCCCAATCTCGGCGCCGGCGAAGCCTCGCCCTATACGCCGTGCGAGGGCGTCGCCCCGCAGGAGCCCGCCTGGAAGGGCTTCGAGATGTTCAAGGACGTGGTGCCGCCGCGACGGCGCTAGCTCGGGCGCCGTAGCGCCGCCCTCGCGTGCCTCGCTCGACACGGCCATGCGGCCGGTGAACGCGGCGGAGAGGCCGTTGCGTGTCAGCGTGCCGCGAATGGCGTCGCCTTCTTGGGCCCCTTAAAACCCAAGGCGCCCGAAGAAGACCAGCAAATCGCGTTGCCCTTTTCGTCGGTTACGGTAATGACGATGTTATTGTAGGTAACCTTTATGTAAACTCTGCCTTTGGTTACTTTCTTGGCCAGCGCCGTTTGCTCGGTTTTTCTGACCGCCGCTTCAACTCCTTCCTTCTCTTTAAGTAATTCCTCTTCGGATTGTTTTATGATTTTCTTCTTCCCCATAATATTACCTTTTTTTATTTTAAGAAATCTGTTTTAACAAAATTTTCATTTGGGGCCGGCCGGACGACAAACTTCAGGCATGACATTAAAATTCTTATGAATTATTCGTTGCGTTCGAAATGGCAAAAAGAAAAGGCCGTGGGGTCCCCGGAGAAAATTTTGTAAAACAGATTTCTTACGTCTTTTCCGCCGCCTTTCTCCTTCCCGAACCCATTGTCCGGCGTACGTTTCCCCTGACGGTGCGGGAATTGGTTTTCGTCCTCTGCCCGCGGACGGGCAGGCCCCTCTGATGCCTCATTCCCCGGTAACAGCCGATTTCTTTAAGCCGTTTGACGTTCATCTGGACAAGGCGGCGCAAATCGCCTTCTATCTTGAATCTCTTCTCTATGACTTCTCTCAACTGATTGATTTCCCGAGGATCAAGATCGGCGGTCTTGACGCCGGGATTGATTTTCAATTCTTTCAAAATTTTGCCGGCCAAAGAATTCCCTATCCCGTAAATATAGGTTAAAGAAATTTTTATCGTTTTGTTATCCGGGATATTTATCCCCGCGATTCTGGCCATTTTTATAATTATCCTTGCCTCTGTTTATGTTTTGGATTGGAGCAAATCACAAAAAGGCGTCCTTTTCTCCGGACCATCTTGCATTTGGCGCAAATTTTCTTCACCGAAGCCCTGACTTTCATAATTTTGTCCCAAAGCGCAACGATACCTATTTTATCCAATTATTAAAAAAGTGTCAAGAGAAATTCTCTTGACGCGTTAAAAGCCGCGGATGGCGCCGTCTTTCTCTAAATCCGGCGCACTATCCGCCCTCTTGACCCGTCGGGACTCAATTCAATCCACACTCTGTCGCCGGGAAGAATCTTGATGTAATTTATCCTCATCTTCCCGGAAAGATACGCCAAAACTTCCCTGTCATCGTCCAATTTCACTTTAAAAGTGGCGCTGGGCAGGGCTTCAATGACTACTCCTTCAAAACGTTTCTTCTCCGCCATTTTTCCCCGTCTTATTTGATAATAATTTCAATTTTATCGGGATTTTTGGGCACCGCCTTTGTCCAGAAAGGCCATAGTTTGACCAAGGAATTTTCCAGCCCCGGCATCGTTGAGAGGAATGATTCAAGTTCGCCCTGCGATTTGCCGGCCAAATCCCGCTTCAACGCGCCGATATCCAGCTTCGTCCGGACAGTTTCCTTGGCTCCAATGTCCAATTTAAGAATTCCTTTGGAAAAATCCGGCTGGACTTTTTTGTAAATTATCGCTTCGCTGGCCGGAACAATCTCTTTGTCGCCGCCCAATTTTTGAACCGCCAGTTCCCGAATCAACGCCTTCAAGTCGTTTTCCGCGAAAAGAAAAGCCGAGATGGCCATTTTAAGGGTGACCGAAAAATTGTCGGCCCGGGTGTCGGGCTGGACCGAAACGGCCTGTTCGGTCACCTTGATTTCCTTGACTTCGTCAACCAACTTCAATCCGACCGGAAGTTTGGCGGAAAAATCTTTATCAATCTCATCCGAAAGCGTTTTAAAAATCTCGGCCTTGGCCTTTTCGATGTCGTCTTTCGTCGCGACGGTTACTTCCCCCTTGGCGCCGCCGGTCATCGGGGAGCGCGATTCGCCGTAAAAACCATTGAATTTAGGGGAACCCCGGAAGCCCGGAATGGTGAAGGTGGTCGGCCCGATGTTATATTCTTCGCCTATTTGGTCCGCGACGACCTCCGCTTCTATTGAACGCGGAACAATTCTTCCTCCCTCCACCGCCGCGCCGGGAACCGTTATACTCCTCGCCAACCGGAAAAGCAAGCCCTCTTTAGACAAAAATCTGGTGTTTTGCACCAATGCCTGGGACGCCGAACTGTGGGCGTTGAAAACAAGAATTTTTCCGTGGGCTTTAGCCTCCAGGAATTTCCGCCCGGTGGCGTTAAAATAAGCCGTTTTTTCCCGGGAAACCGGCCCTATTATCTGGCCGGGAATCAATCCTTTTTCAACGTTTATTTGCCTCGCGTTTTTGTCCGCGCTCAAGGAAAAATCAAAAACAATTTCTTCTTTTTGGGCCTCTATTAATATCTCAGCTTTCGGCAAAACCAAGAACAGGGCCGCCAGGAAAATAACGCCGGCGGCGCCGACAAAACTGACGAGAATCCTGGTTTTCAGGGAAAAATCGCCGATTTTTTTCGCCGGCCTGAATTTCCTGAAGAAATCGGAAATTTTCCTTTCTTTTTCCTCGGCTCCCTCCTCTTCGGGCACCAGCCAGTCCGGCCGGAATTTTTGGTCCGGCAATTCCGTCTCGCTCCGTTTTTCAGCTTCCTCCGCGGAAGGTTCGTGTTCGTAACGGTATTCCTCGGCCTCGTCCGAAACGGTTTCTTCCTTTTCTTCTTCAATAATCGGCGGGTATGACGGCCTTTCGGCCGGTTCCGGAGCCGCGCCGGCCGGCGAACGCCAAGGCTCCTCCGCTTCGCTCGGGACGGGAGCGATGTCAAAAACCTTCTTGGCCTCCCCGGCTTCCAATGGCATCTTTTCTTTCGTAATTTCAATTCTGTCCAAATCCATCACCGGCAGGCCGACATCAAGGCAAATTTTCTGGCCCCGCGAGTCCGGAGTGACAATGGCCAGACGCTTTTTAATATTTTCCGCCTCCTCTTTAAGGATTTGGATGTCCGAAACGCGGTTGAAAATTTTGGCCTTGTCCGGAACAATCAAAAAAATCTCGTCACCCCACGCCGAAACGAGCTTTTCCACGATTGAAGAAATGTCCTCGTCCCGATTAATTAAAATTTTCTGTTGAAGATGCATAGTTCGCTTCGCTCAAATTCAAAATTCAAAACTCAAAAATCAAAATAAATGAAGGCGAAAATTTTTTCTTTGAAAAATTTTCGTCAACCTAAATTTTGCGTTTTGCATTTTGACTTTTGAATTTAGGCCAAAGGCCGCTAATACCTTATCACCCTCAAAACCGCGGAAGCCAGGGCGCCGACTATTCCCCAACTTATCGGCTCAATGAAAAACCAATCGTAGGAAGGAACTGTTATGCCGGCTTTGTCTTTGAGCAGCTGCAGCAAAATCACGATAATTTGGGCGGGCGCGCCCAGAATTTTTTCCAAAGTCAGCGCGAAAACCGACGGAATCAGCGAAGTGTAATTGAGCAGGCCGTAAATAATGGCCCATAAAACAAGGCCGCCAACAAACCCTCCGACTATAGACCTTAAAAATGAACGTCGCATAATATTGTTGGAATTAACGATGGTTGGGCTTCGTTTATATTATACGATATTCCGTTCGGGGCTTCAACCCGCGGCCGAAATTCGACCTGACGCCGAAAGCGCCAAAAACACGATTTGTCGAATTTTCGCTACCGCGTCAATTCTTTTATCAACTCAACGGCTTCTTCCGGCGTGACGGGAATCTTTATTTTAGG
>CAZICC010000072.1:0-4060 GCA_964537645.1 uncultured Candidatus Saccharibacteria bacterium
CGGCTCTTAGTTTGGCCGAGCGCGCCCTCGGATTGCGCCGGATTTCTTCCGGCGCGGGAACCGCCGGTTTTTTGGTCAAAATTTTCAACCCCCCTTTTTTCGCTTCTTCGCGGAAGAAATTTTTGGCAATCCGGTCCTCTCCGGAATGAAAAGAGATGACGACGATTCTGCCGCCCGGAGACAAAATTTCCAGGGACTGACGCAGGCCCGTTTTTAAATTTTCAAGCTCGTTATTGACGGTGATTCTCAAGGCCTGGAATACGCGCGTGGCGGGATGGATTCTGCCCCTTTCATAATTTTTCGGCGCCGCCTTTTTGACGATTTCGGCGAGTTCAAAAGTCGTTCCAATCGGCTTTATTTTTCTCGCCTCGACGATGTTTCTGGCGATCCGCCGCGACCAGCGTTCCTCGCCGCATTCTCTCAAGATTTTCTCAATTTCCGCCTCCGGCAATACATTGACCAAATCCCGGCCGGTCAATTCCTGCTTTTCCGCGCCAAACCTCATGTCCAACGGCTCGTCGCGCGAAAAAGAAAACCCTCTCCCGCTTTCGTCAATATGCCAGCTGGACATTCCCAAATCGAACAGAATTCCGTCCGCCGGCCCGAAATTATTTTCTTTAACGATTTTCTCCAGCTCCGCGTAGGAACGATTGACCAAAATCAACCGGTTTGGAAATTGGAAATTGTCTCCCCCCGAGAGATGTCCCGAAGGGACAGAAATTGGAAATTCCGCTATCCTTAACTTAAATTTTTGATATAATTCAGGATCCGCCTCAATGCCCAATAATCTTCCGTCGGGTTTCGTTTTTTCAAGGATAGCGGCGGCATGTCCTCCTTCTCCGAAAGTCGCGTCAATAAAATTCTCGTTTCGCTTCGGGCCAAGATACTTTATGACTTCGCCTAAAAGAACGGGAACGTGCGACATGCGAATCAAAAATTCCTGAAATTAAACACCGACAATCCGAACAAAGTTTTGAAAATGAAATCAAAGAATTTTTTCATGTTAAATTCCCAGTTCTCCCAATTTTTCGGCGATGTCGCCGGACGACTTTTCGGCGTTTTTTTGATATTCGCGCCAATTTTCCTCGTCCCAGATTTCGCAGCGGGTAAACAGGCCCGCAATGACCACTTTCTTTTTGAGGCCGGCGTAATTTTTCAGGTAATCCGGGATTAAAATCCTGCCAAGCCCGTCAATCTCCACGTCGGTGGCTCCGGCAAGCATTATCCTGATGAAACTCCGGCTGTTTTGCTGGCCAACGGGCAGTTTTGATAATTTTTCGGCGAACGCCTGCCATTCTTTGAGGGGAAAAAGAAAAAGGCAGTTGTCAAGGCCGCGGGTCAAAACCGCTTTTTCCCCCAGCTCCTTCCTGAATTTGGCGGGAACGGCCAAACGTTTTTTCGCGTCAATATTATGTATGAATTCGCCGATAAGCAAATCTTTGACTTACGACTTACAACCAACGACTTACGACCGTCGTTAGTTAATTGTCGTTAGTGTTGGTTAATTTATTTTTGTCCGCCCAAATTTTCAAGACCTTGAGAACTTGGGCGGACAACTGACTTTTTTTCTGACCCAGCGCGTTTCTCCGGCCCTTTAGACAAAAGGCGGGATTAGTTCGGCCTAACCGGCCAAAGCAAGTCAGATTTTAAAAGTCAGGCCCGCTCATCTTATCCACAGATTTCTATCGTTATTAACACAGTTATCCACAATTCACCACTATACTTCCATTTTACTCCACTTGCGGCACTTTGGTCAACACTTTCGCGAATAAAAAACGGCCTTGGAAATTCATGTCGACTGTTAAAGAAAAACGGCTTAACCAAGCCAAAAAATCAAAATCCCGCCAAATGGCGGGATTTTGATTTTTTAGTTATCAACAAATTATTCACATTTTGATTTTACAATCGGGAAATCGCGATTATAAAAAGTTCACTGCCTGGCGTAAAGACCCATCAATTGGACCCTTTTTATGACTTTGCCTTCCATCGCTTTTTCCAAATCCGCTTTTCCGGCGAAACTTCCCTGGCCAAGAACGGAATTCAGGGCGTAAAGTTTAAAAAAATACCGATGAACGGTTTCCGGCGGCGGACAGGGGCCGGCGTAAGAATTTTCCCTGAAATCGTTCGGGCCAATGACCGCTCCCTCGGGCGCGCCGCCTTCCTTGATGAAGTCAAATTCCGGCGAGATATTCCAGATAATCCAATGAACGGAAGTCCCGTCCGGCGCGTCCGGATTGTCAACGATCAAAACCAAACTTTCGGTTCCGACCGGCAAATTTTTTATTTCCAGGGGCGGATTGATGTTTTCTCCGTCGCAAGCGTATTTTGGAGGAATAAATTTCCCGTCCTTGAAGGCAGGGCTGGAGATTTTCATTGACGAATCCTCCGGCGCGGCTTCAAGTTCCGCCGGCAGTTCCCGTTGTGCGCCTATTAACCACAAAGCCGCGGCGATCGCCATAAGCGCGGCGAAGAAAAAAATCGCCAGTTGTATTTTAAAAATCGTTTGCATTTTACGAATTATACCTTCTGTTTAAATTCCGATTTTTATATATCCACATTGTACTCCAATCCGTAAATATTGAAAAGAGGCAACGACAAACAACAGCCAGCGACGAGGTCAAGATTGCGAAACAGGCGCGGATTTGCGCCTTTGACCTTTCCTTTTTCAAGGCCTCGTCTCGCGGATGCAGTTATTCCGCGAGATTTTACGGTTTTTAGCGGCGTCCGACGCGGGAAATCGGCTTTGAGGTATAGATGTATTTTTTATTCTTCTCTCAATAGCCTAAAAAGGTGCTATATTATTTTTGTCATCTGTTGTTTAGGATTTAGAGTTTAGGACTTAGGATTTCCTTTGCAAAGCAAAGGTCTTTTGTCAATACCTGTCAATAGCCAAATCTCGGATGCCGAGATTTAACCAAAATGGCTTTACAATGCGGCTTTTTAACATCGCGCGGGAACAGTTATCCACAACCGAATTTTTCCGATTACGATTTAGTGTTATAATAAAAATAGAAATATGGGTATCCGAGATTTAACATAATCTCGACATCCGAGATAACAAACATGACAACTGTTAAAGAACCGAGGCTAATAAATTTAAAGGAAGCGGCCCAGATTTCCGGCTACGCGCCGGATTACATCGGCCAACTGATACGAAAAGGCAAGATTGCCGGCCAGCAGGTTTATTGCAACGTCCAATGGATGACCACGCGGGAAGCAATTTTGGAATATTTGCGAAAAGACCGGAAAGAGCCGGAGCCGACGACGATAAAAAAAGGCGCGGTGGAATTCGCCAGGCGGATAAAAATAAAGATTCTAGAAAAATCAAGGCCCGGACAATTACTCTCCTTCACCCTCTATTTCATAGTGGCTTTTTCCATCATTTTTTCCTTTCTGCTTTTTTACATTTTTTCCGTCAATATGGAGAAAAAAATAGAAAAAGAGGCCTTGGAAAAAGCCCGCCTGCTCCAGACGCGGGAAGAATAATTAAACGGATAAAAGCGACGAAATGAGCGATAACGTCAAGGAAAAAATAAAAATTCTGGATGTCGCCCCCCCTCCTTCGTATTTCAGGGCGGCTCCCCCGCCCCGGCCCAAAATCGCCGTTCCGATGACGGATATTGTCCGGCCCGGACGGTCTTCGGGAGGAGAAAATTTTTCGTTTTTCTTTTTCTCGCTGGGCCGGCTTTTGGTGCCGCGCATGCTGCCAAAATTTCTGGCGATATTGCTGGCCGTTTTACTCGCCGCGGCGCCGGTTTGGCCGGTTTTGGCCGAAGAATTAACGCAAGAACAGAATCAGAAATCGGACGCGGTAAGCCAGAAAGAAGAAATTCAGGAAAACGCGGACGCCGGTCCGGCGTCCGGCGCGACAACCGAGGATGGAGCCGGGGCGATGGCGGAAAGCGAAAAAAACGGGGAGACGGCGGAACCCGAAATTTTAAGCGAAGATTCGGAACCGAAAACCGGCTTTCCGGAATCGGAAACCGAAATGGCGGCTCCCGGCCCGGCGGCGGAAATTCCGAAAATAGAAACGGAACCGGAAAAATTCTCCACCTCGGCT
>CAZICC010000073.1:0-4039 GCA_964537645.1 uncultured Candidatus Saccharibacteria bacterium
TTTAAGCGAAGAGGAAGAATATCAAGAGCAGGAATATGATTATCGCGAGCAGAAGGCCGACGGCCGCGAAAGCTATTTTCGGCAAAGGCGCTTTCCGTTCCACCAGAATGATTTCTTCTTCTTTTTTCTTTTCGTCGGGAGGCGACTGGCCGCTGACCGCTTTGGTGGCTTCGTAAACCTGGCGGATTTTTCTTTTGACGTAAAGGCGCAGCCCGAAATGGATTCCCAAAATCAGCGCCAAAAGGCCGGCGCAAATCGGCAGAATGACATTGAGCGGCAAGACCCAGAAAGATACCGTGGCGGAAATAGTTTTCTTCTGTTCGTCGCCGTAGAGCAAGCTCATTACCGCCTGGTACCGTCCGAAAGCCAGGCCGTCTTTTTGCCAAACGGTTTCAAACCGGCGGATGTCTTTGGGGAAGACCGCGGCCGCGGCGTCGTTCATCCGCAAAGTGGCGACTTTTTTCCCGAACACGTTAATAATGTCAATCGGTCCGCGCGGTTTTATGAAAACGTTTCCCAGGTTTTCCACGCGGCTCGCGAATTTGACTTCGGGCCGGCCGGAATAATATATCGCTTTTTCCACCGAAAATTCCCTGATTTGGCCTTCCTCCAGGATTTCGCCGGAAATTCTCATGTTGACAAGGGCGCCGACGCGGTATCCGATTAAAGAGCCGATTTCTTTGAGCCGCGTTTCCGGTTCGCTTGACAAAAACACGCCCGCCAAATGGGTCCCCGGCGAAGCGTTTTGGGGAACTTTCACGGAAAACGGAATTTCCTTCGTTTCCCCCGCGCCGATAATTATCGGTTCGGGAGAAATTTCAATCCAGTCGGACATCCCGTAAATCGTTTCTTCGCCGAAATCGGCGAAAACCGGTTCGCCGGAGGCCAGGAGTCCCTTGATGTCCTGCCTGACGGCGTAAAATTGCCGGGATTCGTTGCCGATATTGGTGGCGCGAAATATAAAAGAAAAGGATTGGCCCGGGTCCGCCTTTTCTTCAAAAACAGCCGGACGGACCTGCAGGCCGGCCGTCGGCTGCTGGGCTCTCGCGGCCAAAAAGCCGCCGAAAGCCAAAATTAAAGCGAGGAAGATTGTCGCGATAAACGTTCTTTTATATTGAAACATAAAAATAAATTGAATTAGGAATTAAGAGTCGTTTATTTTTCCGTTTTTTTCATTATATCATACTTTTTCTGGAAATCAATATCTTTCCCGTCTCCTAATTACCCATATTTATATTCTTTCTCTGTCGCATTTAGCCGCTATAGCGTGTAAATGCGACAGAGAACAAAACAAAAAACCCGCCCCGGTTTTCAAGGAGAACCGAGGCGGGGGAATCGCGATATTCGCGCGGCTTGTCAGAAAGTCGGGGTGCAGACGTAGGTCAGGATGTTGTTGTAGTCGTTGGCCGCTTCCTGGAGCGCGGTGATTTCAATCCTGTAGCCGACTCTGGCGCGGCCGATATCCGGCGTGGTTTCGTCGGCCGGACCGGTGTGGCTGAAAATTTGGCGGGCAGTGTCGATGTTGCCGGCAAATCTGCCGCCGTTGAATTCGCCTCCGTTGAGATCCGTGTCGTCGCTGGTCACGCCGTAATGACCCCAGGTGTTTTCATTGGCAATGTTGTTGGAAGGCGACTGCCAACCGCCCGGAGTCGGCGTGGCGTTGCCGTCGATAAAGAGGTCAATGTCCGCGCCGTTGGCCGAAAGCAGGTTCTGGTTTTGTCTCACGGTGACCACGAAGCCGTTCAAGGCGTTGGTTCCGACCGTCAGCTGCTGGGCCATGAATTTCGGAACGCCGGGTTCAAGGACGCCGAAAGGAATGCTGGTGGCGCTGGTGGTGCCGGTGGTGGGAGTGCCGTTGACGATTACACCGTTACCGACTCCGGTGACGGTGAAAACCAGAGTGGTTTCAACCTGGGCGGTTACCGATACCGGTTCAACAATCGCCACCCGGGTGTCGCCGCTGTCGTTGGGCCCCCATTGAATTCGGACAACGTAAGATTGGACCGTGGACGGGTTGGTGATTTTGTTGTTCTGGAATTGCACCTGTTTGCTGCCGGAGCTGATGGAATCGCCCGAGCACACCGTGAAAGTTACCCTGTCCGGATCGTTAGTGGTGGCCATCGTCACTTCGCTGGCGCCGGCGCCGCAGGCGCTTACAACCGTGAATCCGGAGGCGGTGGTGTCGCCGACCCCCAGGGTGCCCAGGTTAAAGGCGTTGGTCGCGGGGTCAAAAGTGATGATGATGGTTTGGCCCGCGGTCAGGCCGCTTTCGGCGCCAAACTGGATGTTGTGGTTTGAAGTTCCGGCCGGGGCGGAGTTGGTAATCGTGTCTCTGACGTTTAGCAGGTTGGCGGCTTTGACGCTGCCGACAAAACCGAGGATTCCAACGGTCATTAATACCAAACTGAAAATCAGAAAAACGGCGGTGAGCTTCATAAACGCCGATTCCGGATGCTTAATAATTTTCATAATTTATATGCGCATATAAATTAATTTTTACCCGTGAAGTTATCATCGACCGTCTGGAGATAACTTCTGCTTTTATTTTATCATTTTTGGAAAATATTTTAAAGATTCGTCAAGGATGGAAAAAATGAATTCATTTTCACAAGTTATCCACAGGTTATTTTTGCCTTCTTCTTTTTACTCCTCTTTCTTTATTTGTCATTCCGGCCCCTGAGCCGGAATCCATATCTTCCTGGATTCCTGATTCCGCAGGAATGACATTTTTCCTAATTCCTTTTTCATTTAGAAATCTTTATCTCATACGGCCGGTTCGGCTCAAAGGTCTGCCGGAAATAAAGCCAAAGAAAGAGAGCCAGGCCCAAAACCGCCAGAATAAAAATCCAGAATTTGTAAGTTCTTTTCAAAATGAGAAGCGCGGCTCTTTTTTTGCCGGCCGGCGGGATTTCTCGCGGAATTTCGGCCGCGTCCTTTTCTTTGATGATTTTTCTCAAGTCCACCACTTCCTGCCGGAGGGGTTGGCCGAGGGCCTGAATTTTTCGGGCGAGCGGCAGGTCGCCAGACGGCGCCAGTCCCATTTTCAGGGTCTCGGCTTTCATCGCCCGGCGGATGTAAGAGCGCATGAGCCAGGCGACCGTCAGGGCCAGGAAAATGAATCCGCCCATAACTCCGGCAACCGGTTTTACGGGCACCACCCAGAAATTGGCGGATTTAATCGCCGTTTGCTTGAAGTTCTGGCCGTAAGCCAGGGTGGCCACCGCCCGGTAAGGGCCGATGTCAAAGAAATTTTGCTCGCCGCGCCAGGTGAATTCAAATTTCCTGACGGTGCCGGGCAGCACGTTCCCGAATTCGGTTTTGTGGTTGACGAGAATTTTTCCGCGCTCTTTTCCCCACATATTGTAAATGGTGATGTCGCCTTGGGGCTGGAGATGGACGTTGCCGGCATTTTCAAAGCGCAGGCGGAAGCTGACCTCGGGTTTTTGAGAGAAGAGTTTTTCGGCCAAAAATTCCCTGACGAATCCGCTTTCCAGGACTTCGCCTTTGATGGTCGCGAAAATCAGGGAAGAAACGTAGCTTGCCACCCGGATAACCGCTCCTTCTCCTTCGTTTTTAACCGGCTGGGCGCCGACAAGAATGGCGGCGTAATGCCCGCCGGGTTCGGCCTCGCCCGGAGTTTTAATGGAAAAAGGCAGGTTGATGGATTGGCCCGGTTTGAGCGTAAAAGGTTCCCGGCTGATTTCAATCCATTGGGCCAGGGAATGGGTTATGGTTTCGGGAGTTATTTCCAGAACCGGCTTGAACCGGCCGTGGCCTTCTTCTCCCTGGGCTTCAAAATCAACGACCGAGGCGTAAAGCGTCAATTCGTAAGGGTTGACGTTGACCACGCGCAGGAAACTTCGCCAGGTTTCGTCGGGCGTCAAATTGAGGCGCGTAAGCGTGGGCGCCACGGTCAAGCTCAATCCTTCGGCTTGGGCGTCGGACCGGCCGGAAAAAAATGCCAGCGCCAGAAACGTTATTAAAATGAGAGAAGTTTTTGTTTTCATTTTTTTGTCATTCCCGCGCAAGCGGGAATCCA
>CAZICC010000074.1:0-4030 GCA_964537645.1 uncultured Candidatus Saccharibacteria bacterium
TATCTGGACGGCGAATACGTAGGCTCCAGGGTAAAAGAACCTTATTCAATGATAATCTCTTTTAAAAAAGAACTCGGCTCTCAATACCGATTGAGAGCCGAAGTTGTTGATTTGTCAAACAATAAAAATTACAACGAAATCACCGTTTTTCGCTAACCCGACCTTATCGGCATCACAATATAAAAATAACTGGGATCGTCGAAAGCCCTCAAAACCGCGGGGCTGTTTTCGTCGTTGAATTCCATAATAATTTCTTTGGAAAAAATATTTCCAAGTCCGTCAAGAAGATAACGGAAGTTAAAAACAGATTCCGTCTGACCGCCGGATACTTTGGCCGAAACCCGGGAAAGGTTGTTTCCGAATTCCGATCGACTTTCAATTTCCAGGGCGGACTTCTGGGGAGAAACTTTTATTCTTACGTCGTTTATTTTACTCGCGAATATTCCGGCTATTTTAATCGCTCCCGAAAACTCTTCTCTCAACATCCTCGCTTGCGTGGCGGTTTTTTTGGGTATGATGGCCTGGTAATCGGGATACTGCCCCTCTATGAGTCGGGAAATAAGGTGGACATTTTCCAAATCAAAGAGGATTTGGTTGGAATCGACGAATATTTTCAACGGCTTTTCCCGTTCTCCCGTTAAACGGATGAATTCTTGGGCGACTTTTTGGGGAAAAATAACGGAACAGCCCTTTAATTTCCCGCTTTCCGATTTAAAATGCTTTTCTTGGATAGTTTTTTCTCCCAACCTAAAACTGTCGGTGGCCGTCAATTTTAGGCTTTCTTTATCCATTTTAAAAAGAATACCCGATATCTCCGGCCTGGTGTCGGAAACGGCGACGGAATTGATTATTTGGGTTAAGCCGTTTTTGAAAACTTGGGAAGAAATTTCAATAAAATCTTTGTTTTTAATTCTGGGTATGATCGGAAAATCTTCGGCGTTTATGCCTTGGATGGAAGATTGAATCGATTCGCTTTTGACGCCCAGAATATTGTTTTTACTCTCCAATTCAATTTTTTGGTCAGGCAGGTTGTTAACGAGATTGGCCAGAATTCTGGCCGGGCAAGTGATGGAACCTTTTTCGATTATTTTTCCGGACAGCCAAAAATTAACTCCGATTTCAAGGTCGGTGCTGGAAATTTTTATCCGATTGTCGTCGTCTTCTATAAGAATATTGTTCAATATCGGCAAGGTGACGTTTTTGCCGATTGTCTTTTCGCAGACCGCCAGAGCGTCCTTTAAATTTTCTTGAAGACAAATAAACCTCATAACATAAATATAAAATAAAATAAAAGAATTATTTATTTTATTGTTTTTATTGGTTCGGCAAAAATTGTGGATGACCCGTTTTTTTTGCCTCAAATCAATTTTAAAAAGAGTTAAAAACCTGTTAATTGAACCGCCAATAATCCGGTAAAAACAACTTCAAATCCCAACCCCTTTTTGTTTTTACCAACACCGTTCAACAAATTATCCACCCGCAATCAACATAAAAACGGGATTATTAAACGGTGTTGTAGAGTTTTTCTTTAATAAGATTCATTTCGTCAACCAGGTTTTTATCCGAGCGGATTTCTTTTTCTATTTTCGCGCAGGCGTGAATTGCCGTGGTATGGTCCCGCCCCCCCAATTTGGACCCGATGTAGGGGAACGAATTTTTAAGCTCGTTCCTGAGCAAGTACATCGCTATTTGCCTCGGTTTGACTATTTCTTTTTTCCGACATCGGGTCAGCATCTCTTTTTCGGAAATATCGTAAAAATCGGAAACGATTTTTATAAGGTGCCTGAAATTGACCGTTTTTTTCGGCCCGGTGATTATTTGGGAAAGAATTCTTTCCACTTCGTTTATCGCGATTACCCCTCCGGTCAGACGGGAAGCGGCAATGACTCTGTTTAAGGCCCCTTCCAGCTCCCTGATGTTTTTTTGGATGTTATTGGCTATGTAACTTACGACATCGTCTTGAAGGTCGCAGTTTTTTTCCTGCAGTTTGGTTTTAAGTATGGCTACCCTGGTTTCAAATTCCGGGTATCCGACGTCGGCTATCATTCCGCCTTCCCAGCGGGACCTGACCCTTTCTTCCACCGCCGATATGGATTTTGGCGCCCGGTCGGAAGACAATATGATTTGTTTGTTGTTTTCGTATAAAGAGTTGAATGTGTTGACGAATTCTTCCTGACATTTTTCTTTTCCGGCGATAAACTGGATATCGTCAATAATAAGAATATCGTTCTTGCGGTAATTATTCTTCAATTCTTCCATGGTTTGATTGCGGATGGCGGAAACAACCTCGCTGACGAATTTTTCGGAGCTCGCGTACTTTACCTTTTTGGTTTTATCCAATTTTATTATTTCATTACCGACGGCCTGAACCAAATGGGTTTTTCCCAATCCCGTGCCGCCGTAAATGAAAAGAGGATTGTACTTGGTGCCAGGGTGGTGGACGACAGCCATGGCGGCGGCATGCGCCAATTCGTTTGACGGGCCAACGATGAAATTTTTAAAAGTGTAGCGGGGATTAAGGTTGGTTTCCTGGTTGATTTCCAGCTCTTCGAATTCCAATTGTTCTTCAAAAACAGAGCGGTCGATCTTCCTTTTCTTGGCGTTAGACATTATGTTGGCATTTTCGTTTTTGGCGCGAATGACGTAGTTTACTTCCTTAATGTCGCCGTCCACGTTTCTCAGGGCCCTCAGAATATGTTTGTTGTATTTGTTTTCCAACCACTCTTTGGAAAAATTATTGGGGACGTAAACGGTTATTACTCCGTCTTTTTTTTCCAATACCCCGGTATTTTTAAACCAAGTAATGAAATTCGCCCTGGACACTTGGAGTTCTATTTCCGCCAAAACGGATTGCCACATTTGTTCGAAGACCATATTTTTAAACGTTAAAATTAATTCTTCAAAAACAATCAAGCGCAATATTTAAATATAAAAAGTATTCTTTTAAAAAGCAAATTTTTGTCAATTCCAATTTTCATTATACTCCATCAAACAACCTAATCAAAGCGCCGGAAAGAGCGATAAAACGCGTTTTTGACGAAGATTTTGTGTATAATCTGTGGAAGAGTTGTGGATTAAAATAAGTCCGGCGCCGCGGCTTCGTTGTCGTCGCCAGGAATTAATTCGCGAAACAAGGCGTTCGGCGCCAAGATTATCGGCGAGTTTTATGATGCCGTCGCGGCGCCGGAAAAAAATGGACAATTTCCGATTTAAATGTTAAACTGGTCGTAAGTCGTTTCTGCGAGTTGTCGGCTAAAATAATCAAATTAAATTATAATCGTGTCTACCACCTACCAGCCCAAAAAAAGAAAAAGGAAAAGAATTCACGGATTTTTGAAAAGAAGCCGCGCTCCCGGGGGCCGAAAGGTTATTTTAAGGCGTCGCCGCAAAAACCGCCGGCTTATTAGCCGTTAATTCTTGTTTGAAATGCTTTCCAAAATAAATCGTCTGGCGAAAAAAAGCGATTTTCAGAAAGTTTTCAAAGACGGCCGGTTGGTTGCCGGGGAACTGATTTGGTTGAAATACAAAAAAAACGACGTGGGCCGGTCGCGAGCCGGATTTGTCGTCGGATTGAAAGTTTCCAAAAAGGCAGTCGAGCGGAACAAAATCAAAAGGCGGTTGCGTTCCGCCTTTCGTCGTTTTTTGAACGATGGTTCCGCTCGCGACATCGTGGTTGGGGCCAAGCCGGGAATCAGAGAAAAAAAATTTTTCGAAATTGCCGGAGAATTGAAGAATTTATCGGCCAAAATTAAATGACCAGATTTATTCTCTTTTTGATTAAAACATACCAAATCACTTTTTCTCCGGATCATGGAATTTGGCGTCGGCCTGGCCGGGGTTGTCGGTTTTATCCTTCTTGTTCCGATTATGCCCGCCTGGCCGTTGAAAAATTCGGAATTTTGGGGGGATTGCGGGAATCGGTAAAAAGAGTTTTAAGGTGCCATCCTTTTTCCGAGGGCGGGCACGACCCGATTCAAGATTGAATTTACCGTTTTGTTTTAATGTTGGAGATTTTTAACACAATTTTATT
>CAZICC010000075.1:0-3996 GCA_964537645.1 uncultured Candidatus Saccharibacteria bacterium
CCGGCAGAATGGCATATTTCAAGTTTAAAACCGTCCACCAGTTCACCGCAGCGTTGCCACCAAGAAATCTTCGAAACCCGGAGATTTCACCCGGAAAAAAGCTCGCCGCCGGCCCGCCGGGAGATAAAAAAAAACACCCAAAATTACCACATCATTGCCTTCAGGAATTTCTTGAAGTATCTGGCCAAGCGCGACATTGAAGTTTTGCCAGCCGAAAAAATAGAGCTGGCCAAACAGCCGGCGCGCCAGGTGGAATTTCTGGAAGCCGATGAGTTGGAGCGGCTTCTTCGCGCGCCCGAAGGCGATTCGTTAAAACCGCTTCGCGACCGGGCCATTCTGGAATTGCTTTTTTCCACGGGGCTGCGGGTTTCCGAACTTTGCGCCTTAAATCGGGATTCGCTCAATTTGAAGAAAGACGAATTTTCCGTCCGGGGCAAGGGTGAAAAAATCCGGGTGGTTTTTCTTTCTGACGGCGCCAAAGAAGCGCTGAAAAAATACCTGGAAAAAAGAAGCGACGTGGAGGAGGCGCTTTTCGTCCATGAAACCAAACATCCCGAAAAAGAAACGGAACTGCGCCTGACGCCCCGTTCGGTCCAGCGGCTGGTCAGATTTTACGCGGTCAAAGCCGGAATTTCCGGAAAAAAAATAACTCCCCACGTCTTAAGACACAGTTTCGCCACCGATTTATTGATGAACGGCGCTGATTTGAGGTCGGTCCAGGAAATGCTGGGGCATTCCAGCATCACCACCACCCAGATTTATACTCATATCACCGATAAAGCGCTGCGCGAAGTCCACCGGGCGTTCCACGCGAGAAGGAGAAAGGGCGGGTAAGGAAATCCGCTTTTGTAAAAGCGGATTTCCTAAAAATTTGAGTAATAAAAAACGACCTCGTTTGAGGTCGCTTTATTTTTTTTGCGTATCATTTATCAATCTTTCAACATTTCTTCAATCGCCGCTTCAATTGACGGCGATTCTTCGGTCAGGATTTTTCTTGAAATTGAATCGGCGATTTCCGAGGAAGAAATTCCTTTCTTCCGGGAAATTTTGTAAATGTTGATGATATCCGATTCAATATCGGTCAGGTTGTTTTCGGCCGTTTCCAGGTCGGTGACGCCGCGGCTTTCCTGGGAAACCCATTCCAAGCCGTATCGGTTGACCACGTAATCCGGGCAGTAGAAAATTCTTTTCCCGTGCAGCTCTTCTCCGTCTTCCGGAGTATCCAGGATGTTATTGGCGGCCCCGATAATTATCCTGCACATCGGAGAGAGTTGCGGAATGGTTTCTTTGTTTATAACGCCGCCGATGGCGCAAGGCATCATTATGTGGCAGCGAGTGCCGAAGAAAACTTCCTTGGCGACTCTTTTGGCTCCCAGGGCAACGGCTTCTTCCGCTCTTTTTTCCGCGTTCGGGTCTCCGTCGTTTTCCGAGAAATAAACGGCGCATTCGTTTTCCAGAAGCGAGGCGATTAAAGGCAGGGCGACTTTTCCGGCTCCCTGAACCGCGCAAATTTTCCCCCGCATCGTGTCGTTGAAAATATCGCCGTTTTCCACGACGGCTTTCGTCGCCAGGAATATTCCTTTGGCCGTTTTTGGCGAAGGATCTCCAAGTCCGCCGGAATTTATTGATTTGCCGCCGATGTGAGACGTGTATTGGGCGACGAAATCGGCGAATTTCTCGCTGAAACCGATGTCTTCGCCGGTGATGAAAATCACTTTCGGACATCCGGCGCACGTGTTTATTTCGTTCAGAAATTCGGCGTATTTAACGAGAAAGGACTCGGTGATATCCGAGGAAGAAGCCCAGATAACCGCTTTTCCGCCGCCCAGAGCCAGTCGGGCCCAGATGGCTTTGTAAGTCATGGCTGAAGCCAGTTTCAGGCAGTCCCGGAGGGCGTTCGCCATGTCCCTATAAGGAAGAATTCTCGTGCCGCCGAGGGCGGTCCCTCTTTTGGTGCTGTGGACCACCACCGCGACGGGAATTCCTTCAATGACTTTTCCGAATATTTTTTCGGGCTGATATCTGTTTATAAGGTTAAAAACCTTAAAAACGTCTTCGGACCAAATTTCCGTGGGCCGCTGCTGCAGATGATTGAGAAGGTCTAACCAGATTTTTGCTTCATTTTCCATCGCTCACCTCTTTTTGCCGCCGTTCTTGACGGCGACGCATTTATAAACTATGTGATTGGGATTGAATTTCTGGCATTCGGCGATGTCGTGGGCCGAGGTCGCGAAATAACGGAATTCGCAGCCGGCTTTGTCCGGGCATTCGTCGCACAGGTGTTCCACGCCGAATTTGGCGAAAAACAGGTAAAGCTGTTCCATCGAGAAAATGGGAGCGTCAAGCTCGTTTTCACGGCGGTCGCACTTGACGGTGATGAAAGAAGGATAAAATTTTCCGTATTTGACGGCGATGCTTTTGGCCGCCCAGAGCGCGTTGGCGAAGCTGCACTTGGTTTTGTGGTGGCACTCAACGCACAAACATTTCATTCCGGCTTCTCTGGTCAGAACGGACTGGTCAACGTTTCTTGCCATTTGATAACCTCCTTTTTACGCGCCAAATTTTTAATTGCGGGCCTTGCGGAATTCCAGCAATTCCAGGACTTTCCGAAAATTCTTTTTCAGAGCTTCGGCGATTATTTCCGTTTTTTTATTGTGGAGCTCCTGGGATTTCTTGAATATCTCGGAGTAGCGCTCCATTTCTTCCTCGGGCGTGATGTAATCGTGTTCCAGTTCATTTTCTATCCTCATGGCCGCGACCAAAAGTTCGTCGGCCGTCTTTTTCAGTTTTTCGGCCTCCGCCAGCATCTCTTTTTCGGTCATGTCAGTTAATTTTTTTTCGGTCATTTTTTCGGCTCCTTTCAACCGGATATTTATTCTTGACGGATTTTCACGGATATCGGACGGAATTTCTCGGATATCTGCCGGACTTACTCGGATATTTGACGGATTTACGCGGAAAATTTTCAGCGTTAATCCGTTTGATATTCGCGCATTTCCGTGAAAAATGGATTTTTCAAAGAACTCGCCGACATATTAAATTGTTTTTAGGGAGAAGTCAAGTTTTGCCAATCAAAAAACCCGCCGATCTGTTGCTAAAGCGGGTTTCACGCCATTATTTTCATGTTTTTCTTTTCAAAACTTTTTTTGCCCCAGCCGTTTCCGGCTATTCCCCATCTCAGCCGGAAAGGCAGAGTTTTTTCGGCCAGTTCAGCCACCGGGGTTATTGTTTTGGAATCGGAAAAATAGGCGCCTCCGCTGTCTCCGACAATGGTTCGGAATTTTTCCAATTCCCGGCCAAGGCCGATTTCTTTTTTGATAATGGAATTTTTGAACTTTTTATTTACCAGCGCGTGGAATTTTTTGAGGCGGTCGTATAAATCCGCGTAACCGCGTTTTTCGGCGAATTTTCGCGAGCCGACGACATCGTAATGAAAAAGAAAATATCCCTGCTTTTTTATCAGGCGGTTCGCCTTTTTGACGAGGCCTGTCGCTTCTCCCGTCATAATTTCTCCTTTTAAAGAGCTTTGAAATTCGGATATTGGATCCGCTATTCTTAAAATAGTCCGAACGCATTTCGCCGTCTGCGGCGGCGAGAACGGCCGGCCAAAAAAATGAGCAGCCTGTCCGCCTCTGGCGGGCTCGCCGCTGACAATTTTCCGCCAAAGGCGGATCTGCCTCGGGTATGACAAGTTTTTCTATGAATTTACCATAACTCATTTCAGAAAATTTTTCAATGAAAAATTTTCTGATTTGGCGGCAAATTCTTTTTTAGAAAAAGAAAAAGGCAGGAAGAGAGAACTCCTGCCTTGTGTGTGAACGCCGGATTTTTCAGGAGCCGGCGTGTTTCTCCTTATTTAAATTTAAGCAACGAGTCTTTCACGTGCCTCTTCGGCACGTTTTTTGGCGAACTGATAACCAGTTCGCCACATCTCCTCCTGCCGCCTAATCCATTCCTCATAGGCGGCTTCATGGGTTGGGAAAGATGTCCCTTCCC
>CAZICC010000076.1:0-3866 GCA_964537645.1 uncultured Candidatus Saccharibacteria bacterium
GCGGTTGGGGCGGGGCGAATTCAGTGAGCGCTTTTTCCGAGATAACGGTTTCGGCGGGCTCTTGCGGAGCGGTTGGCGGAATAATCGGGCCTGTCTTGTCGAAGTCGCCGGGCGGAGGCGGGGCCATTCCCAAGGGCATTTCGGGCGGCGGTTCGTATCCGGGAGACTGGAACGCCACTTCTTCTTTCTGATTTTTTTCCCCCAATGCCTCGATGTCTTTGGACATCGTCCTGATTAATGGCCCGGCCGGCGGTTCGGGGATTTGGCTGGATTGCCCGCCGACTGGCGAATTAGAGAGGTTTTGGTCCATAACAACTTAAAATTCTAAATCCAAATATCTAAATTGAATTTACCATTGTTTCGGATTTAGAATTTTGGATTTAAGATTTGAATAAACAGCATCAGAACGATGCTGTTTATATTTTACACCACTTTTCCAATTTAGTAATTGTGGATAACTTTTAATCTTCTTCGCGCCGCCTGCGAGGCCTGAATGGCGATTCTCTTCTGGGCCTAGTTGGCCTGGAATAAGAGCCGTTTTCCGGCGCGAAAGACGTTCCGCGCTTTTTGTCCTTGTAGAATTCCGGCGGAGCGACGTCTTTGAGCGACAAACTGATTTTTCCTTCTTCGGTTCTTTTGATTTTCACGGGGATGACGTCGCCGATATTGACGACATCTTCCGTTTTTTCCACCCGCCAGGGCGCCAGTTCGGAGATATGCAAAAGGCCGTCCTGCCCGGGGATCAGGTCAACGATGGCGCCGAAATCCAGAATCCGCGAGACCTTGCCTTCAATGATTTCGCCGACTTTCAGTTCCCGGGTCAAATCTTTGACCCAACTGATGGCTTTATCCGCCGCTTCTTCATTGGGAGAGGTGATGAATACCGTGCCGTCGTCTTCTATATCAATGGCCGCGCCGGTCTGGCTTATTATTTCGTTGATGACTTTGCCGCCCGGGCCGATGACGCTGCCGATTTTTTCGGGATTGATTTTCAAGACGGTGATTCGCGGCGCCAAAGGCGAGAGATTCGGCCGGGGGGCGGAGATGACAGATTCCATTTTGTCCAGAATTTGGAGGCGCGCTTCTTTCGCCTGCAGAAAAGTTTCCTTGAGGATTCGGGTCGTTACTCCTTCCACCTTGACGTCCATTTGCAGGGCGGTGACGCCGTCGCGGGTGCCTGCCACTTTAAGGTCCATGTCGCCGTGATGGTCTTCGGGTCCCTGGATGTCGGTGAGGATTTTGTAATCGTTTTCGTTTTCCATAATCAAGCCCATGGCAATGCCGGCCACCGGCTTTTTTATTGGCACGCCGGCGTCCATCAGAGCGAGAGTTGAACCGCAAACTGAAGCCATGGAAGACGAGCCGTTAGAAGAAAGGATTTCGGAAACGACACGGATGGTGTAGGGGAATTCTTCGCGGGAAGGAATCAGAGACAAAAGGGCCCGTTCGGCCAGCGCTCCGTGGCCGATTTCCCTTCGGCCCGGCTGGAGCCGGCCGATTTCCCCGACGCTGTAGGGAGGAAAATTATAATGGTGCATAAAACGTTTCTTGCCCTCAAATTCCATCCCTTCTATGGTCTGTTCGTCGCCTGGAGAACCCAGGGTCAGGATGGAAAGCGCCTGGGTGTTGCCGCGGATAAAGAGGCCCGAACCGTGAGTCCGGGGAAGAAGCCCGACTTCCGCGTAAAGTTCCCTCAATTCGTTAAGCCGCCGGCCGTCAGGCCGCTTTTCGCGCTCCAAAATGTTTTGACTGACGATTTCATCGATTTCTTCCTCAAAAATTGAATCAGTCAGCTTTAAATCGTCCTCCGTTTTTTCCCGTTCTTTGAGATAATTTATCAGCGATTCTTTGATTTCCGCTATTTTGTTCTGCCGGATTTTCTTGTCTTTTTCGTAAATGGCTTTTTCCATATTGTCGGCCAAAAAATCTTTGATTTCCTTTTTTAATTCCGGATTTTCCGCCGGAATTTCCACGTTTTGCTTTTCGCGGCCGATTTCCGCGGCGATTTTTCTTTGAAAATCGGAGATTTTTTCCAGATATTTTTGGCTTAATTCCAGCGCTTCGGCCAGATCGTTTTCAGGGACTTCCTTGGCGCCGGCTTCAATCATGTTGATTTTCCCGCCGAATCCGGCCACCGCCAAGTCCAAGTCGCTGTCGTTGCGTTCGGCGTAAGAAGGATTAATAAAGAACTTCCCGCCTTTGCGGCCCACGCGGACGGCCGAAACCGGGCCGTTCCAGGGTATGTCGGAAATTGAAAGGGCGGCGGAAGCGGCGTTGAGCGCCACGATATCCGGGTCGTTATCCGAATCCAGGGAAAGGACGGTAAGCACGAGCTGGATGTCGTTCCGGATGCGCTGGTCGAATCTCGGCCGTATGGCGCGGTCAATCAGGCGTCCGGCGAGAATCGCTTCTTCCGAAGGCCGGCCTTCCCTTTTAATGAAGCGGCTTCCGGAAATTTTTCCGGCCGCGTAAAATTTTTCTTCGTATTCCACGCTTAAAGGAAGGTAGTCCGCTCCCGCTTTTTGACGTTTGGACATGACGGCCGTGGCGAGCACCATCGTGTCGCCGAGCCTCGCCAAAACCGAGCCGTTGGTCTGTTCGGCTAATTGACTGACCTCGATTTGCAGGTTTTTTCCTTCAAGGTCAACGGAGAATTTTTTCGATTCCATATTTTTTTTCCGCTTTTTAAAAGCGGTAAAATTCGCCGCTGATCCGCAAATTTTAGATTATCTCGCTACGCGAGATCCCGCGAAGCGGGACGGAAACGCTCCATAACCTACTTATTTGAAGACCAACAGGCGAGATTAAATTATTTATTTTGTTTTTATCGCGAACTTGAGGTATTTTTTCGGGTCGGAACTCAAATCGGTGAAATCGTCGGCCGCTTCCCGGAGTTTAGTGGAGGTTGATTTTCCGAAGGCCATGACTTCCACTTGCCGTCCCTGGCTTTTGATGTATTCAACCACCGGAACGTAATCGCCGTCTCCGGAAACCAGCACCACGGCGTCCACGATTGGGCAAATCCGTATCATGTCAATGGTTATGCCCACGTCCCAGTCGGCTTTTTTGGCCCCGCCGTAGAATTCCTGGAGCTCCCTTTCTTTGGCCTCTATTCCCAGTTTTGTCAGGGCTTCAAAAAACGGTTTTTCTTCGCCGGTTTTGGTCCGGACCACGTAAGCGATGACGCGGACCAGTTTCCGGCCGGCCACCGCGGATTTAAGGATTTCGCCGAAATCAACTTTGCGGCCGTAAAGGTGACGGGCCGAATAGTAAAGGTTCTGAACGTCCATAAAAACCGCCACGCGCTGTTCTTTGTGTTTGATGATAGCCATGTTATTTCTTCAAGCCCAGCTCTTTGATGGCGGAGTTGTATCTTTTCGGTTCCTCTTTGGCCAGATAGTCAAGAAGCCGCTTGCGGCTCGCCACCATTTGCAAAAGTCCCCGCCGGGAATGGTTGTCTTTGGGATGTTTTTTGAGGTGTTTGGTCAGTTGGGTTATTTCTTCGGTCAGCAAAGCAATCTGAACGTCGGCCGAACCGGTGTCGCGCTCGTGGAGCTTGTATTTTTTTATGATTTTTTCTTTTTGCTTCGGAGTCAGCATACTTTCCTACCTTACCACACTTTCAAAAATTACGCAACTTTGATAAGATGAAAATGTCAAAATGGCCAATCTCAGCGAATTATTGAACGATTATTTGGATTATTTGGAAGTGGAAAAAAACCGCTCCAAAAAAACCCGGGAAAATTACGGTCGGTACCTGCGGCGTTTTTTGGATTGGGCCAAAATCGTTTCGCCGTCCGAGGTCAACGCCGAGCTCGCCAGGAAATACAGGCTTTATTTGAACCGTCTGGAAGAATCCGGCGGAC
>CAZICC010000077.1:0-3756 GCA_964537645.1 uncultured Candidatus Saccharibacteria bacterium
TCCGCCCGCCGAGCCCGTTAATGAAATCGGTTCGGATATTTTCAAATACACACCGTGAATCGGAGGTTCAACCTCCGAAGATTGGGGAAGAGATAAAAAATCCGCCGTCAGGCGGATTTTTTGGTTTCTTTTTCAATCCAGGCGGCGTACGGGGGATTGGCGGTCGCGGGTATTTTGGCGATACAGGGAATTTCGTAGGGGTGGATTTTTTCCACCTCTTTTTTTATTCTGCCGTAATTTTTGGCGGCGGTTTTGGCGATTAAAACGAATTCCCTGTCTTCGGCTATTCTTTTTTTCCAATGGTAAAGCGATTTTATCGGAAAAATATTGGCGCAGGCAATCAGCCGTTTTTTCAACAAATGGCGGGCGATTTTTTCCGCTTCTTTTTCCGTCGGATTGGTGATGTAGACAAAAATCATTTATTTAAAAAATTGAATAATCAGCGACGCGGCCTGGGGCAAGTTGGCGATTCCCAAAGTGAGAGCGCCGACAGCGAGGCCCGCGATGGCGACTCCGGCGACGATTGAAGGAATACTGCGCTTCGGCGGAATGCCGAAAACGAAGGCGGCCACAGCGCCCGACCAGGCGCCGGTAAAAGGCAGGGGGATGGCGACGAAAACCATCAAAGCCAAAGGCCCCCAGATTTCAAAGTGATGATTGTGCCTGCGACGGGTCCTTTCAAAAAGCCAGGCGAAGAAGCGGTTGAACCAGTAGTTATGACGGCTCAAATAATCGGCGATTTTTTCCAGGAAGAAAACGAGAAAGGCGGCCGGCAGGATGTTGCCCGAAACCGCGAGAAAGTAAGCCGGCCAAAAAGGCAGGCCGAAATAAACGAGCGCCATCGGCAAAGCCCCGCGCAGTTCCGCGACGGGCAGCATGCTTATGAAAAAAGTCGTGAGTTCGGCTGAACCTATTTTTGAAAGCAAAAAAGAATAATCCATAATTTAGGCCAAGGTGATTTTATCATAAATCTCGGCTGGCGACAAATTTTTTGCCGTGTTAAAATAATTTAGGTAAGATAATTTAAAATTTAACATTTTCATTTCGACTTTTGACTTTTGAATTTTGAATTTATGTTGATTGACACCCACGCCCACGTCAATTTCCGCGCTTTCAAGGACGATTGGCGGGAAACAATCAAAAGGTCGCTTGACGGCGACACCTGGGTTATCAACGTCGGCTCCAATCTGGCGACGAGCCGCCGGGCCGTTGAAATCGCCGGAAATTATCCGGAAAGCGTCTACGCGATTGTCGGACTTCATCCGATTCACGCCGCGGCCCGGGAAGTTGACCCCGACGAATTGGATGGCGGACCGGGTTTTTCGGGCAGCGGGGAAGATTTTGACGGGGAAGAATTCGCCAAGTTGGCGCGAAATTCCAAAGTCGTCGCCGTCGGGGAAATCGGCCTGGATTATTATCGCATCGGAGAAGCCGCCGGCCTGTCGCTTTTCGCGGGCGACGCAGGTTTCGTTTCCGGGGTTAAAAAACTTCAGGCCGGAATTTTCAAAAAGCAGGTTGAATTCGCCCTGGAGTTTGAAAAACCTGTTGTTCTGCACTGCCGCGAAAGCTACGGAGAAATGCTGGAAATTCTGGCGGATTACAAGCGGAAGAACCCCCGGCTTTGCGGCGTCAACCATTTTTTCAGCGGCAGATTGAGCGAGGCCGAAGCGCTCTGGGAAATGGGTTTTTTGGTTTCTTTCACCGGCGTCGTCACTTTCGCCCGCGATTACGACAAGGTTATCAAAGCCGCGCCATTGGACAAGCTGATGGTGGAAACCGACGCGCCTTACGTGGCGCCGGAACCTTTCAGGGGCAAGCGGAACGAGCCGCTTTACGTCCGATACGTCGCCGAAAAAATCGCCGAAGTGAAAGGGTTGGATTTTGACGAAGTGGCGCGCGCCACTACCGAAAACGCGAGAAATTTATTTAGAATTTAGTTACTAAAGTAAAAATGCGGCCGCTCCGCAACTTTAGCAGATTGGCAAATGGGGCGGAATAAAATCAATAAAGACGAAAAAACCCGTTCTTTTTGGAACGGGTTTTTTAAACGTTTAATTTATCATTGCCGCGCGGGCCAGGACTTCGCTTTCTTTCAGCGCTTTTTCCCATCCTTTGTCGGCGACTTCCAGGATGAAAGGCAGGGTTTCTCTGACCAGGGCCGGAGTCGAAGAACGGGGAACGGCGCCGGGCATATTGGCGACGCAGTAGTGGATTATTCTTTCCTCAACGAAAACCGGATTGCCGTGGGTCGTCGGCCGGGATGTTTCGCAGCATCCGCCTTCGTCAATGGCCGGGTCAACGATGACCGAACCGGCTTGCATTGATTTGAGCATTTCGCGGGTAATCAGCTTTGGCGCGCCTTCGCCTTTCGCGGCGGCCGCGCAAATGACGAGGTCGGTTTTCCGGAGGGTCTGGGCGAAGTCCGCGGGGCAATAAATCCGTTTTTCGCGCCGATTATCCGTATCATCGGATTTAGTTCTCTTTACGCGTTCCGGCCTGTCATATCCGATGACACGCGCTCCGCGATTAACCAGAAGCTGAAAAGCGGTTTTGCCGAGCGAACCCTCGCAGCCGATGACTATGGCCGCGGCGTCTTTCAAAAGCAATCCCTTGCCGCCGTTTTCCTTGCGCAGATAGTGCGCTCCGGCGTCAACGGCAACCTCGGCGGCAACTTTGCTCATTATTCCGAGAATCGGCCGGGAGCCGTCGCCGAGCTGGATGTTTTCGTAAGGCAGGGCGTTGATGGCGTGGCGCAAGACGATTTCTTTTAATTCGGGATTTGCCGGAAAATGGAAAAAAGTGAATATAATGGGATTCCGCTTGAATAACGGCCAGCCGTTGATAAGGCGCGGCCATTCTTCCGGCAGAGGTTCCTTTACTTTTACTATAATATTGGAACCCAGCCAAATGTTCCGTCGGTCGTAGACGATGAGCGCTCCGGTCTGTCGGAAATCCGCGTCGGAGAATCCCGAGCCGGTTCCGGCTCCGCTTTCAACCATGACTACGTGGTTGCGTTCGGTAATTATACGAGTCGCTTCCGGCGTCAGTCCCACGCGGTATTCGTTGTTTTTTATTTCTTTCGGTATTCCGATAATCATTTCCGCTTCTCCTTCAAATGTTTTCCAGGCCCAGCAGATAAGCGGTCTCCCAGGCCTTCCTCAAGGCATTCCGGCACATTCCGGTCAGTTCGTATTTTATAAAATCTCGCCTTTCCGATTTTTTGGCGATTTTGCCGGCGGAGTTTTCGGCGTCGACCAGTTTTTGAAAAACAGATTGGATTTCCGTTTTGGTTGTCAGAGAAAAGGGAGTCCGGCAGGATTCGTATTTGGCTTTTTGTTTCAGGTAATATTCGTGGTTTCCGGGCCATATTTCCTCAAGCCATTCTCGCGGTATTTCGTTTTGGCCAAGGGCTTTTTTGAGCGCGTCTTTGAGGGTTTTCAGTAATTCCGGCCATATCCTAGGGGGCAGCATCGGCCGGTCCAGTCGGTAAAAAATGAATTCATGGATAATTAAAAGTTGTCGGAAGAATCTTTCTGGCGATTCGGCAGGCATTTTCGTCGTTCTCCTTTATTTTTGTCAAAGGGCTTTTCTGGCGGAATATTAACGCCAAAGGCCAAAAAAATCAATAGAAAAACCCCGTTAGATAATCGTCTAACGGGGTAATTTTAAAGTTTAATTTTCGGGATACAAATCTTCGGCCGCGAAATCCAGGCCGAGTTCCAGCAGTTTTTCCTTGGTCGGGATGCCGTTGGAATC
>CAZICC010000078.1:0-3740 GCA_964537645.1 uncultured Candidatus Saccharibacteria bacterium
TTTCTGGCACCACCGATGAGACTAATAACTGGAAGATTGTCGGCGGACAGACAGCTGTGTTTGACGTGGCCATTGCCATTAATAACGCCGGCGGCTCCGCTGAGTTCAAGCATGCGTGGTTGTCTAATTTGCATTGGGCTGTCAGTAATGTTGCTACCGGTTGGACCGAATGGACAAGTATACTCGGCCTCGGTTCGGCCAGCGCTGTGGGCGACGCCACTCTCAAGACCAATTCCGTCTACTTGTCCAACTAAACAACCGAACAACCAGCCGCTTCCGGTTTTCGTCCTTGAAAGAACCGGAGCGGATGAAAACCAGGCCCCCGGGAAACCGGGGGTTTTGGTTTGAATGTTTTCTTTATCTATGATAAGATTTGGAAGCGCTAAGTTAAAAATTTTGAATTTTTAATTTTGAATTTCGATTTAATTTATAAATGACTTAATTTTGAATATGAAACCCTTTGATTTAGAAGAACGAACCGCGAGCTTCGGAGAGTCTGTCATTAATTTTTGCCGCGGTCTAAAACAAGACGCTATTTCAAAGCCGGTTATCAGCCAGTTGGTTCGTTCCGCCACGAGTATTGGCGCTAATTATATGGAAGCGAATGCCGCCAGTTCCAAAAAAGATTTTCGGAATAAAATTTTTATCTGCAAAAAAGAAAGCCAAGAAACGAAACATTGGCTGAGAATGATTGCCAACTGCGCTCTTGAAAATAAAGAGCCAGCGCGGAAATTATGGCAGGAATGTCAGGAATTGACCTTGATTTTTGGCAAGATTGTTTCTTCCTTGAACAAGAAACAAAGTTTTTGAAATTTTTTGATTTAAAATTGATTCAAAATTCAAAATTCAGAATTCAAAATTACGATTCAAGGTTTAAATTCTCATAACTTATGCCTTATTCAAAAATAATAAAGGTTCTCGCCATTCTCGCCCTCTTTACTCCCCTGATTATCTCCAAATCCACTCTTTTTCCCTTTATTTTCGGCAAGGCAATCGCTTTCCAGATTCTGGTGGAACTGATGCTGATTTTCTATCTTGTCGGCTTGGCGAAATTTCCCGAGTGGCGGCCGCGGTTTTCTTTGCTTATGGCGGCGCTGGCGGCGTTTTTCGTTGTTTTGGTTTTATCCACGGTTTTCGGAGTTGACCCCTATATGAGTTTCTGGTCAAAACACGAACGGATGGAAGGACTTTTCACCCTTTCGCATTATTTCGTTTTCTTTTTGGTTTTGACTTCGGTTTTCCGCAAAAAAGAGGACTGGACGGGTTTTTTGAAATGGTCGGTTATCGCCGCTTTTTTGGTCGCGCTCCACGCTTCGGCCCAATGGCTTAATTTGCCCGGCTTTGTCAAAGGTATCGGGATTTCGGCCACTCTGGGAAATTCCTCGTTTCTCGCCACTTATCTCGTTTTCAACTCCTTTTTCGCCTTGTTTTTGTTTTTAAACGAGCGGAAATCCCAAAACATTGAAATCTCCAAAACCCGAAAAAGCCGGCGGCCCGCCTTGGCCGGAGCCGGGGGCTTTTATCTCGCCTGTTTCCTGTTTTTCAATTTCGTTCTTTTGCTCACCGGCACCCGCGCCGCGCTTTACGGCCAGTTTTTGGGGCTTTTCGTCTTTTCCGGCCTTTACGGCTTTTTCCTGGCTTCCCCGCGGCTGAAAAAAACCATCGCCGCCGGCCTGGTTTTGGCGGTTGTTTTCGTCTCTTTGATTTTCGTCTTCAAAGATTCGGACTTCGTCAAGGGGAGTCGCATATTGGCGCGCGTCACCGACACTTCTTTTAAAAGCGCCACGCTCCAGCAGAGGTTCGCCGGCTGGCGCACGGGGATTGAAGCGTTTAAAACCCGGCCGTTATTGGGCTGGGGACAGGAAAATTATTACATCGTTTTCCATAAATTTCTTGACCCTTATTTTTACGGCCCGACCGAGACCTTTGACCGGCCGCACAACAAGTATATTGACGTTTTGGTTTCCAACGGCGCTTTGGGCCTTTTGACGTATCTCGCGATTTTCGGGGTTTTGTTCTTTTGGATTTGGCGGAATCGTCCGAAATTTTCTTTTCCCGCTGTTTTTAAGAACTCTTCCGCCGCTTCCGCGAACTCTTCCGTCATTCCCGCGAACTCTTCCGTCATTCCCGCGAACTCTTCCGTCATTCCCGCGAAAGCGGGAATCCAGAAGAACGCGCGTCGAACGCCGGACGATAATTTTGTTCCGCTCTGGTTTTTCGGTTTGATTTCCGCCTATCTCGTCCAGAACACCCTGCTTTTTGATATGCCGACTTCTTATCCGTTTTTCTTTTTGACGCTGGCGTTCGCCAATTTTATTTTTGCCGGCCCCTCCTCCGCCATTGCGAGCGAAGCGCGGCAATCTCCGAAAAAAATCCTTCCGGTTTTGGCTTTTGTCTTGATACCGGCTCTTGTTTTTGTCCTCTGGCGGGGCAATTTGAAGCCCTACGGCGAATCCCGCCTGCTTATCCAAACCATCAACGCCATGCCGAAAGATTTCGCCGCCTCCTTTGATTACAGCCGCAAACTTTTCAAGTCGCCGAGTTTCGTCAAGATTGAGGCCCGGAACGTCATAGCCCAGAATTTGATAGACAAAGGAAGCCAGGCCAATCTCCGGGAAAACTCAACCCTGATGACTTACGCCTTGTTCATGGTTGACGAATTGCGAAAAGGCGTCAAAGAATCGCCGCTCAACTTCAGGCATTACGGGTCGCTTGCCAATCTTTACGGTTTTCTCGGCCAGGCCGATTCCGTTTATTCCAAAAAAAGCGAGGAAACGGCGCGGCTCGCTTTGGAAATTTTTCCGCGCGACATAAGTTTTCTTTTGAAGATTTTTACCCTCCGTTTTCAGGCGGACGATTTGGACGGAGCTGAAGCGGCTCTTGAAGAATTATTGGCCAAAGCGCCCAATTCCCATCTCGGCCGCTGGTATTTGGCCATGATCCGCCACAAGCGGCAGGATTTCGAAGCGGCGAAGCGCGAAGCCGAAACCGCCCTTTCTTTGGGCTACGCTTACGCCGGCAATCTCAATAATCACAATTTTCTCGCTTCCATTTATTTCAATCTGAAGGATTACGGTCGGGCGCTTGATTACTTTATGGAGGCCTACGAATTTTTCCCGAAAAATCCCCAGCTTCTCGCCGACATCGCCGTAACCCATTACCGTTTGGGCGACAAAGACAAAGCCAGGGAATGGATTCTGAAAATAACGGAAATCAGTCCCGAGGCCGCGGACGAAGTGAACAAATTCCTGCGCCTCGTTAGCGATTAATCACTATCGCGGTTTATACACGCATCTGCTAAAGTTATAATGCGGCCGCTACGGAACTTTAGTAATAATTTTGGGGATGTTTTGAAATTATGAAAAGAGACAAGATTGAGAAAATTTTAAAAATTTTGCGTTCTGGCGTCAATGCGACGGCCGCGATTTTGGACGCGTTTATTTGGACTTATCCGGAGGCTCAACGCGATATGCGTCGTTTTATCAAATACGGCGGCCGGCCGCCGCGAATGGGCGGCAATAAAAAATTTCGGCGCCAACAAAATCAGCAATTTTATTCTCTTTTAAACCAACTTAAAAATCAGGGTTTTATCGAAAAGGAAACAAAATCAGGCGGTTCATTGTGGAAAATCACCCGGAAAGGCATTGATAAGATTAAAAACAGGGAAGAAAAACAGATGTTTTTTAAAGGCAGTATCCAATATGAAAAAATTATTGACAATAAACTGAAAGTGATTATTT
>CAZICC010000079.1:0-3543 GCA_964537645.1 uncultured Candidatus Saccharibacteria bacterium
TCGCGATTTACCTTGCTCTGAAATTGCTGGTCACCGGCGGAGAAAACCAGTCAAGATTTCTATCCATCGCTTTTTTCGGCAGTCTTTTGTATTTATTGCATCCCAATAATCTTTTACTGGCCGTTTCGCCCGAGTACGCTTTTCCCGGCCAGGTTTTCGGGCTGTTGGCGCTTTTTTCCCTGCTCCTTTTTTTAAAATACAAAAGCGCCCGGATTTTAATCTGGAGCTTGGCGTTTCTCGCCCTTTCAATATTGATGAGGGTGGAAATGATAATATTTATATTCGTTTATTTCCTGGTTTTGTTCCGTTCGCTGGACGGCGAAATGAAAATATCGGCCGCAAAACCGGTTATATTGTTTTTTTTGCTTATTTTGCCGGCGACTTTCCAGGTGTTTTTGGGTTACGCCAATTCTCCTTTTACGGGCGGCGTTTACGCCTTAAAACCTGAAACGATGGAGGCCGTCAAGGCGGGGGAGAATTTAATAGTCGGCCTGTTCAAGAATTATTACGAGATTTTCCGGGAACACGCCGTTTTTAATTGGAATTATCTTTTAAAAAGCGTGCCTTTGGTTTACGTTTTGTTTTTGCTGCCGCTTTTCATTTGGAGAAACAAAAAAATCCAGGACCATTTTTTCCATTTCGTCATTTATTTCGTGGCCATTTCCGCCTTGCATTACAATGAATACTTCACTTCTTATCATTATTTGTCCTATATTATTCCGCCGCTGGTGATTTTGGCCGCTTTGGTTCTTAAAGAAATTCATCAAAGGGTTCCGACCGGCTCTTTCGCGTTCGTGGCCGTGGCGGTTCTTTTGGTTTACGGCGCCTTGTTTTATCGCCAGCCATTCTTGGATTACGCGGATACCCAATTATGGAATAAAGAATATCGCTTCATTTCCGCTTATAAAGACGTCATAGAAAACGATTCGGTAATCATTTCCAATCTTTTTACTATTTGGGAAGACGCGACAGGCGGCCGGAAAAATATCGTCGTGGTTCGCGGCGAGCCGAATTTGGCAGGCCAGATCCGCTACTTGAAAATTCGTTATCGTCGCGTCTACATCGCTCAAGGAGTCCCTGACGTTACCAGACCAAATTCTACGTTCAGTCCGGCCGAGTGGCAAAAGATTATTGACGAGAAATTCGCCTATAAAACGGTTTATCGTTATAATCTGGGAGCCGGGATGGCTTTTCCCATATTTTTATACGAGATAGAAAATTTAAAGTGAGGGCAATCAATATGCGCCGCGATTATAAAATTTCATTGGTTATTCCTTGTTTTAACGAGGAAGAAGGAATTAAAAAAAATTCTTCCCCTCGTTCCTTTATTTTTTGACGAAGCGATAGTCGTGGACAACAATTCAACGGATAGAACCGGCAAGGTCGCTGCCGATTTGGGGGCCAAAGTTGTTTTTGAAGCCCGAAAAGGTTACGGTCGGGCGATTTGGGCCGGCGTTTCGGCCAGCTGCGGCGATATCGTGATTATTATGGACGGCGACGCCACTTATCCGGTCGGCGAGGTCCCGGATTTGATTGACTACCTGATTGGCAACGATTTGGCGGCGGTTTGGGGCAACCGTTTCGACCGGCGGCTCAAAAAAACGATGCCCCTTTTGAACCGGTTCGGCAATCGGGTTTTGAGCGTTGTTTTTTCCATTTTGGTTGGTCGATGGGTTTCGGATTCGCAATCCGGGATGATGGCGTTCAGGCGCGATTTTTTGGAAAAATTTAAGCCCAAGAGCATGGGCATGGCCTTTTCCGAAGAGATAAAAATGGCCGCGGTTTTAGGCGGCTTTAAATGGCGGGAAGTCGGCATAAACTATTTTCCGCGCCTCGGACAGTCAAAACTGAATATGTGGCGCGCCGGCTTTTCCAATTTATTTTTTCTTGCCTATAAGCGATTCAAGTATGTTTTTCCCGAATCTTAAGAAAATCATCGCCCGAAAGCCGAAAATCTTTGATTTGTTCCGGCTGGGCCGCGGCCGGGCGCCGTTTCCGCTCTTCTATCTTATTCATTTGACTCTGAACTGCAATGCCCGTTGCCGATTTTGTTACCAGAAAAACAGTATTTGGAGCGATTTTCAAAGCGATTTTTTGAAAATCGGCGATTTTGAAGAAATTTTAAGGCAAGCCAAATTATTTTTATTCAAATGGCCTTTGATTCATTTTTTCGGCGGCGAGCCGTTATTCCACCCGCAATTCGCCGATTTTTTGGTTTTGGCGGGAAAATATCGCTATCCTTGCGCCTTGACGACCAATGGAATTTTGCTGGGCAAATATTTGGATAAAATCGCCGCCGCCGGCAATTTGAATCAAATTAATGTTTCTCTTTACGGAGCCGGCGAGGTTCACGATAAAATCGTCGGCCGGAACGGCATTTTCGATGAAGTAGTTTTTAGCATCAGGCGATTTCAGGAATCAAGCCGGCGCAAAAAAATCGTCAATATCAATTGCGTCATCAACGAAACAAATTTTGACAAATTGGCGGTTTTTGCCGGTTTTCTGGACAGGTATTTTAAGAATCGGGAACTTGACGCTTTGATTTTTCAATGTCCGATGCAAAAAGAAATTTGCCGGGAAATTGACAACCCCGTTTTTAAAGCGGAAATCGAGAGATTAAAGAAAATGAAATTTGGCTTCCATATTTATTTTTTTTCGGAAAAATGGTTTAATGATTATCGGCCGGTCGAATCGTCTTTTTTCAAGGGAAATTGCAATTTGCTTTGGCTTGGATTGGGAATTTTGCCCAACCTTGATATTATGCCGGGCGGGAGCGTTTTAACTTGCAGCCGGCCGGTCGGCAATTTGAACGAAAAATCGCTTAAGGAAATTTGGAACGGCAGCGAACTCCGCGGTCTGAGGATGAAAATTTTAAAAAATGGTTTACCTTCGTCTTGCTGGGGCTGTTGTCACGGCCGGATTTATTAAAAAATCACCGTTTTATGGTCCAGGAACAAAATAGATATTACATTATTACCGTCGGCTTCCGGTGCAACAATAACTGCCTGATGTGCTCGGTTGATTCTTTCCGGAAGAAATTTTCCGACCGGACGACCGAGGATGTTTTTAAGGAACTGCGGCGGGGCCGAAGCTTGGGTTTTGAATTCGTGGAATTCACTGGCGGCGAACCGACAGTTAGGCCGGATTTTTTAGCACTCATAAGCGAAGCTAAAAAACTGGGTTATAAAATAATCAATACCGGCACCAACGGCCGGCTTTTTAGTTATCAAAAGTTCTGCCGCGAGGCCTTTAGACGGGGCCTTACCGGCGTTAATTTTGCTTTGCACGGTTCATCAGCCCGGCTCCACGACGCCATTGCCAGAACCCCCGGTTCTTTCAAACAAGCCGTCCAGGGCATAAAAAACGTTTTAAAAGAGCAATCGCCAAAGGACGTTTATCTGCTTTCGGTCATTTCGCGACTGAACATTGGCGACGCGGGCAATTTGACAAGATTGGCGCGGGAGATTGGAATCAAAAAATGGAATCCCCTGAATTTGATTCCCGAAGGAGCGGCTTTGAAAATTTATCGGAATTTAGCGGTTT
>CAZICC010000080.1:0-3431 GCA_964537645.1 uncultured Candidatus Saccharibacteria bacterium
ATAGCCTTTGAAATTTTTTACCACGCCGTTATCCAGCTTGACCGGAAGATTAACTTCCAGGGCGGTGTGCGGCTCTCGGATGGCTGCCCTGGTATCTTGATCTAAATTTAACAAATCGGCAGCGCGATCAAATTGTTCTAGGGCAGTCAGATAAGGATCTTTTTTGCCGTGGTTGTTCATAGGTATAATTCTTCGCGCGTTTATTGATAAAATATTTTTTTCTTATTGATTTTTAAATATTTCCAGAATGTTGATTTTTCTTTTCTTCAATTCCGAGATAAATTCCTTATATAAATTTCCTGCGATAGCGTCTTCCGGGGCTATAATTCCTTTTTGGCTGATTTTTCCTTTCGCGATCCATCGGGCCGCGATGGCCAGCGGGAATCCGGTTACCCTCATCATGGAAGATAAACCGTTCTCCCTGTCCGCTTCGTCCCACATGAAATATTCAATTTTTTTCTTCTTTCCGTTCTTTTTTCCTTCGACAGTGTTGTACATCACGCATACGTCGGTTTCGCCTTTGTTGGGCAAAAGTTTGGGCGTGATGAGAAACGAAGTGAATTCCCTGGGAACGATCTTTATGCCGTTGAAATCAACCTGTTTAATGTCAAGTAATCCGCATTCTTTCAATGTTTTGACGCCCTGCCAATGGCTGGGCCAGCGGACGGTTTTCTCCGTGAATTCTTTGAGTGTCGGCCTGGTAAAAAGGAAACTGGGCATTCCGGGGGTTATGGCGCATTCCAACTCTTCGTTTTTTCCGAAATGATTGAACCTGAATTTTTCCAGATCCGTCGCCGCGTCAACTTTAACGATTTTCCCGTTCTTGATAACTTGGAGTTCAATCATGTACTCTCGAAGAACGTGCCAAAACGCCCAAGTGATCATGTATCTCAAGGGATGTTTTAGAGAAGCTTCTTTAGAAGGAATGCCGCCGACTCTTGCCACTACTTTTTCCGCGACATCCAATTTTCTTATTGCTTCCCCGCAGGTGACGTTGCTGATGCCGGGCGCAAAACCCATTCCCGAAAGAAACGTCACGTTGTTTTCCGTTGCTTTTCTATGGAGCCACTCGCCGTATTCGTTTATTTTCAGCCCGGGTGGAAGTTCCAATCCCTCGGTTTCACAAATGTCCGGCGTTCGATGGAATTCTTCAAGGGCGTCTACGCTGTTTAATCCCGTTTCAATGGCGCAACTCAAAACTTTGTAACTTGTTTTTCTATCCGGGAGAGTCGCGATGCCGACATCGTATTTTTTCATAAGCGCGACGGTTTTTTTTCTGTCGTTGATATTCAAGACATGGGTGGTGATTTTCCCGCTCCTCACGAATTTTTTCACTTTTTCGAGCGCGTCTTTATACCTGCCGACAAGCCCTATAACCTTAACTTCTTCATCTTTACTTAAGTCCCAAGCTACGGCCGTGCCAATTTTTCCCGATCCTCCAAAAATTAACGCTTTCATATTGAAATTTGTTAGTTTTATATTTTTGGCAACTTGGCTTGAATTTGTCAATGCAATCTGGTATCATCTAAAAAGCGGGAACCAGCAAAAAACCGACCATGCTGATGGCGACCAGCGCCGCGACGACAATCCAGACGATTTGAATTATTTTTTTTGATTTCGTTTTCATCATGTCAAAAGAAAAAGATTTTTTGAAGGCAATATTTTTTTCCCGGATTTTCCTTGCCGCGCTGGCTATCCTGACTTTTTGGGTGGCCGTTTCCACCGGCCGGGCGGTTTGGCGTAAGCTCCAGATTGAGCGGGAAATCTCCGCCCTCAAAAGAAACATTGCCGAAATGGAGCAAAAAAACGAGGAATTGCTCGCTCGCCTAGATTATTTTAAAAGCGAGGAAAACCTGGAAAAAGAAGCGAGGAGTCAACTCAATGTGAAAAGGCCCGGGGAAAAGGTGGTGGTTATCGTTGGAAAAGAGAATCGCGATTCGGCGAAAGAATCCGGCGGGAATTCCGGAGCGGCCAATGCGGCTGGAGAAAACAATCTTTCCAATCCTTTGAAATGGTGGAGGTATTTCTTCAATAATTGATTGACGGAATTTCGCAGATATCAGACAGATTCGCCCGGATATTTGACGGATTTCCGCGGAAAATTTTCCGCGATATTCCGTTTGATATCCGTGTTTTTCCGTCGTAAATATGAGAATCCGCGCGATTGCCATCGTTATCATTATAATTTTGGGATATATTTTGGTCGCCGTCAAGGGTTTCGGTCCGGTGGCTTTTGTCGGCTGGCAGCCGATTTTAAAGAAATCGTTTGACGCCGAGATGGCGGCTTACCAGCGCGCGTATGACGCCGGTTCAACGGTTTTCCCGGAGCTTCAGGATAAAAAATTAATCGAAGAAAAGAAAGGCAAGGTGGAACCGAAAAAAATTCTGGAAAAAATGATTCAGAAAAAAATCATTGAAATCGGCGCCGGTTCCCTGAGGATAAACAATCTTGAGCAGGAAGTGGCGCGGCACGTAGCCGCTTCGCTTTCCGAGCGCGATAAATTGGAAAAAAGCTTGAAAGCCCTCTATGACTGGAGCGTGGAAGAGTTCAAAGAGTTTTACCTGGAGCCCAAAGCCCTGAAAGAGGTCGTCGCCCGGGAACTGCAGGCATCCGGTCAAACTTTCGGTGAATGGTTTTTCGTTTTGGTCAAAGACATAAAAGTCAGAATTTTGATTCCCGGTTACCGCTGGGACGCCGGGAGCGGAAAAGTATTGTAATGGGGGATAAAAATTGCGGGCGTAGTATAGTGGCAGTACGTAACCTTCCCAAGGTTAGAGCGTGGGTTCGATTCCCATCGCCCGCTCCGGCATCAAAATATCGCTAAAATTATGTTTAATCAAAAAGAAAAAAGATTATTGGATCCGCCGCAAGCAATGCCGTCTCCCGGGGCTGAAGCCGAAACAAGGGAGGTTGGCGTCGAGAATCAGCCGGTTGATTCCTATTGGTGGCACGCGCCGTGGGGGGAAGTCAAGCGAGTGAGCAAGACGCAGCAGAGGGAATTGATGCGGCAGTGGCTGGAGGGCGGGAGGTGAGGAAATCTGTTTTACAAAATTTTCTCCGGGGACCCCGCGGCCTTCGTTTTTGTATCGTTTTAAATACAGTGGCGAATACTTGTAAATTTTTATGCCACGTTTTAAATTTATTGCCGGCCCCAGATGAAAATTTTGCAAAACAGATTTCCTCTGTAGGAATAGATGGTTTTTATGCCGATGTAGCTCAATAGGCAGAGCAATGCTTTCGTAAAGCAGAGGTTGTCGGTTCGATTCCGACCATCGGCTCGGTAATTTAAAACCCGCCTCGGCTTTTTGGTCGGGGCGGGTTTTTCCTTTTCAGATTTTGAAAGATTTCTTCAATTCGGCGGTTTTGCCGGTTTTTTCCCAGGGCAAATCAAGGTCAAGGCGGCCGAAATGCCCGTAAGAGGCCACTTGCC
>CAZICC010000081.1:0-3421 GCA_964537645.1 uncultured Candidatus Saccharibacteria bacterium
CTGGAAAATTGGGCCAAGGAAGTCATCGGGGAAAATCCGGGGCCGGTTGAGGACTTTAAAAGAGGAAAAGCCCAGGCCTTGCAATTTTTGGTCGGCAAAGTGATGCAAAAATCGCGGGGGCGGGGCAACCCGCGCCTTGTAAGCGACCTGCTGCGAAATAAGTTGATAAAACTTTAATTTCGGTGTATTATTCAGACATAGAAATTAATCGAAAATCAGGCATCAATTATTAAAGGAGCGTATTTTTATGGAAAAATTTAAACAAATCCCGCAAAAAGAAAAGTTTGTCTGCAAAATTTGCGGCGGCCACCATCCCGCTTATGCCTGCAGGGAAAAAGTTGATATTGAGGCCCGCCGCAAGGCCTACGTTGAGAAATTGAAAAAGGGCGAACCGGGTATGGCCGAAGCGATGAGCGAGGCGGAAAAGGAGGGTTGGACTGACATCGAAATTAAAAAAGAAGAAGCGAGGGAGGCGCTGTTGATGGGCCGACCGGAAGAAGTGGAAAAAAGAAAAAAAGCCCTTTACGAGGGGCGGCCGCCGTCCAGGAAAGAATAACAAAAGAGAAAAATCTGATTGCGTTGAAAGCCCCGTTAATCGGGGCTTTTTTCATGCCGGAGGTGCCGGAGGAATTTTTTAACCAGTTCCCCGGCTTTTTTAGGGCTTTCAATCCATTTGATTGATTTGTCCCGCCGGAACCAGGACATCTGGCGGCGGGCAAATTGCCGGGTGTTTTTTTTAATTTCATCTATCGCTTCGGCAAGCGATTTTTTTTTATCCAGATGCCGGACAATTTCCCGATAGCCGATGGCGTCAAAGGCGGGCAGATTTTTGGGATATTTTTTGACGAGTTTTTTCACTTCGCTGACCAATCCGTTTTTTATCATTTGGTCAACGCGTCGGTCTATTATTTTGTTCAGTTCCCCGCGGTCTTTGGAAATGCCGATTTGCAGGGTTTTGAAGAGCGCTGGGCCGCGGCGGCGCTGACTTGCGAAGGGTTTCCCGGTGGCAATCATCACTTCCAGGGCCCGGATAATCCGGCGGCTGTTTTTCGGGTCAATGATATAGGCGGCCTCCGGGTCAAGATTGACCAATTTTTGGTACAGGAATTTAACCCCTTTGATTTTGAGTTCGCGTTCAAGTTTTTTTCTCAATTCCGGATTTGGAGGCACGCGGGGAATGTCCAGGTTTTTAACGACGGCCTCAACATAAAGGCCGGTGCCGCCGCAAAGAATTGGAAGTTTCCCGCGGGATTGGATATTTTCGATGGTTTTGACGGCGTCGTCCTTGAATTCCGCCACAGTATAGTTCTCGTCGGGATTTTTAATATCAATCAAATAATGCGGAATGCCGTTAACTATTATCGTCAGTCGTTTATCGTCAGTCGTTTGTCGGTCGCGCCGCGGTTTTGCCGTGCCAATGTCCATTCCTTTGTAAATTTGGCGCGAATCGGCCGAAACCACCTCGCCATGAAATTTCCGGGCGATTCTTACGGCCAGCGCGGTTTTGCCCGAAGCCGTCGGGCCCAGGATGACAAGTAATTTATTGTTGATTTTCGCGGCCATGCGTATTAGAATTGATTTTGTTCCTTAAAATTTCGCCCGGGAGGTCCGTTTTGAAAATCGCTTTTATCCTTACGGCCATTTTGCAAAGTTTGTGGAGCGTTGAATTGGGGTTTTTCAGCTTCCGGTACCTGGTGGGACTGAACTTATTTTGGGCTTTTTGGGCATCGCTGGCGATGGCCGTTATCGCCTTCAATCTTTATTATTACTGCTTGGAAAAATTTTATCAACTATTGAAAAATTGGCCGTATCTTGGCGGCTGGCTGGAAAAATTCCGGTCGGCCGGCGCCGACGACCGCTGGGTCCGCCGATGCCGCCGCTGGCATTATTGGGGGCTGTTTATCGCCGGCTTTACCCCTAATTTTCTTTTGGTCGGAATCGCCGCCCAAAAAATTTTCCGGCTGAAAAACGGCTACTGGCCGTTGTTTTTTGGAAATGCCTTGAAAGTCGCCGCCTTGGCCCTGGCGACGAAAGCGCTGGAAGAATTATTCCGGTAAAAACCGTCTCGTTTCGGGACGGTTTTTTGTTCTGTTGGCTAAATCGTCAACAACGCGCCAGCGCCGCTTTTTTTCTTCCGGCGGGACGTCGTCCGCGTAAATTTTTGCCGAAAGCGTCCCGGCCCTGGGAGAATATTGGGCGACGTAAGCGCCGGCGAATCCGGCCTTTTTGCAAAGCGCGACGGTTTTTTGGAAATCGCGGGCCGTCTCGCCCGGGAACCCGACGATAATATCGGCGCTGATTTTAACGGCGGGTTTGGCCCGGCGGATTTTTGCAATCAACTTCAAATAACGACCGGCCGTGTAATGCCGATTCATCAGTTTTAAAATCCGGTTGCTGCCCGACTGGACCGGCAAATGCAACGAATCCGAGATTTTGGGCAATTTCAGCGCTCCAATGGTTTCTTCGGTCATATCCTTCGGGTGGGCGGTGATGAATTGGATTTTGAAATCGCCGGGCAAATCGCATATCATTTTCAAAAGTTTGGGAAAATTTACGGTCCTGGATTTGTAGCTGTTTACGTTCTGCCCCAATAAAATTATTTCTTTGGCCCCGCGGCCGACCAGAATCTTTATTTCTTCGATAATTTCGGCGGCGGGCCGGGATTTTTCGCGGCCGCGGGTGTAAGGCACCGCGCAATAGGAGCAAAAGTTGTCGCAGCCGGTCATAATCGGGACGTAAGCCAACTCCTTTTTTGAGTGTTTCGGTTGAATTAAAAAATAATCTTGGCCGGGAATATCTTCAAGCCGCGAATTACGAATCAGGAATTTGGAATTATGGATTTTTTCCAAAAATTTTGGAAGTTTCGGCAAATCGTTGATGTCGAAAATCAAATCAACCCTCGGTTTTATTTTTTCCCTATCTTTTTCAAGCAAGCAACCCGTCAAAATAATTTTGAATTTTGAATTGTCATTTTGACTTTTGCATTTTGATTTTTGGATTTTATTTATTTTCCCGTATATCCGGTCAACGGCCGCCTGCCTTACGGAGCAGGCGTTGAGGACGAACAAATCGGCGGTTTTTTCGGAATCCGCTTTTTTATAGCCGATTTCCCCCAAAACCGCCGCGATTCGCTCGCTGTCCGATTTGTTCATTTGACAACCGTAAGTAAGAATATGGTATTTCATAAAAGATTCGCTTGTCCCGCATCAGCCGTAAGCGATGATATGATGGCGCATTAAGATTTGTCGGGATGATACCAAAAAGACGGCCTTTTATCAAGAAGGCCGTCTTTTCCGCTGTTAGATATTTTAATTTACAACATTGGGGACGGCGTAGCGCTTCTCGGCACGATATTCGGTTCGGCGGGCAAGGCAGTCGGTTTGATATTGGCGGCGGGAACGGGAAAAAAGCCTTTTTCACA
>CAZICC010000082.1:0-3415 GCA_964537645.1 uncultured Candidatus Saccharibacteria bacterium
ATATGCTTAAAATCGCCCGTCGGGCCAAATCCTGGAACGCTACCGTGATTGTCGGTGGCCACTACGCCACGCATCTCGCCAAAGAAATCATTTCCAACCGCGGGCCGCATTCGCGCGATCACTGCGTTGATGCCGTTTGCCGTTTTGACGGCGAAAAAGCTTTTTATGAAATAGTCAAAAAGAGGCCTTTCGATCGCATTGACAATTTGGTTTTTCAAGACAAACAAAGAATAAAATTCAACCGTAGTTTCCAGTTGGATTTGAATAAATTGCCCCTTCCCTCAGAATTACTGGCTTGCGCCGATATTAATCGTTATCATAGGCGACAAAAAGAAATGAAGAAAAAAGGTATAGCATTGACAATTTACGCCACTAAAGGCTGCGCATGGAGGAACAAGACCGGCGGTTGCGTTTTTTGTTCAATAATGGATAAAGGTTTTCGCAAAAAAAACACTCGGGAATTAGCTGTCGATTTGGCGATCATTGGCAAAAAATACCGGCCGAGATTCATCTACGAATGTAGCGACAGTTTCGTCGATGATTTTTCCTGGTTGGAGGATTTTTGCCGCTTATTTTCCCGGTCTTCTTACTTGCCTCATTTACTTTTTTTCGCCCGGCCGGATCAAATTGTTCGAAAGAATGTGATTAAATCGTTGGCAAAAATAAAGATTTCAAGAATCATTCTCGGCGTGGAATCGGGTGATGACGATACTGTTTTAAAAACAAAAAAAGGATTCGGTTCGAAAATCAGCGAAAGAGCCGTCAAGATTATCAACGGCATTTTCGGCGCCGGAACTATTTGTAGTTTTATATTAGGACTTCCCGGGGAAAATCGTCGAAGCTTGAGAAATACTTTAAATTTTGCTAAAAAAATTAAGAAATATAATAATGAAAACATTATTAATACTTCGATTTGTATTCCCCGACCGGGTTCATTGATTTTCCCGGAATTTATCAAGCGGACCGGCAATAAATACCGCGGCCGGGATTTGATTTTAGAAGAAGAAATAACCCGAGATTGGCTCAAAAATTTTTGCTCCTTGAGCTATAAAGAGGTTCAGAAATTTTTAGTTGAAATGTCTAATCTTTAAATATGTCAAGAAAAAATATTCTGCCAATTAGGATATTAGAAGCGTCTTCTTTGCCAAAAGTCGCCCTTATTCATCTTGGGCCTTCGCCGGGCACTTCTTTGCCTTCCATTTATTTTTGCTACCCGCCGCTCAATATTTTGTCTCTCGCCGCTTATTTGAAACGCCAAAATTCCGGCCTTGAGCCGTTGATTCTTGACGGCAATCTTTTGTCTTTCCAAGAGATTTTAAGGCAATTAGACAAGTTTAAGCCGGAAATTATCGGCCTGAGCCCGATTTTATACAATTATAGAGAAGCGTTGAAGATCGCCCGCCGGGCCAAATCCTGGAACGCCACCGTGATTGTCGGTGGCCACTACGCCACGCATCTCGCCAAAGAAATCATTTCCAACCGCGGGCCGCATTCGCGCGATCACTGCGTTGATGCCGTTTGCCGTTTTGACGGCGAAAAAGCTTTTTATGAAATAGTCAAAAAGAGGCCTTTCGATCGCATTGACAATTTGGTTTTTCAAGACAAACAAAGAATAAAATTCAACCGTAGTTTCCAGTTGGATTTGAATAAATTGCCTCTTTCCTCGGAATTGTTGGCCTGCGTTGACATTCGTCGTTATTATCGACGACAAAAAGAATTGAATAAAAGCGGCAAGGGATTGGCGGTTTACGCCGCCAAGGGTTGCGCGTGGAGGAGTAAGGTCGGCGGCTGCGTTTTTTGTTCCGTAATGGACAAGAACTTACGAAAGAGAAACGTCCGAGAATTAGTCGTCGACTTGGAGATAATCGACAAAAATTATCGGCCGGACTTCATTTACGAGTGCAGCGACAGCTTCCCCGACGATTTTTCTTGGTTGGAAGATTTTTGCAGTTTATTTTCCCGGTCTTTTTGTCGGGCTTCGTTAACTTTTTATGCTCGGCCGGACCAAATTGTTCGGAAGAATGTGATTAAGGCGTTGTCAAAAATCAAAATTGCAAGAATCATTCTCGGCGTGGAATCGGGTGATGATTATATTTCTTCAAAAATAAAAAAGGGATTCACTCCAAGAATCAGCGAAGAGGCCGTCAAAATCATTAACAACGTTTTGGGAATCCCGGCAATTTGCAATTTCGTAATCGGGCTTCCCGGGGAGAATATCCGAAGCTTGAGAAACACCCTGAACCTTGCTCAAAAAATCAAAAAACGCAACGATAAAAACTTTATGGATGTCTCGATTTGCACTCCTCGGCCGGGCTCGTTGATTTTTCCCGAGTTTATAAAGCGGACCGGCAATAAATACCTGGGGCTGGACTGGATCCCGAGAGAAGAAATGCTGAGAGAATGGATTTCAAATTTTTGTTCGGCGACTTACGAAGAAGTTATTAAATTTTGGACCGAGATGTCCAATCTTTAGGCGAGCCACTTTATTAAAATTCATGCCAAAAATAGTTTTAGTGGAACCGGAAATCGATCCGTCTTTCAGGGCGCTCGTCCGCGAAGGGCGGTCTTATCGCAATTTGTCGCCTTTGTGGGCTTTATCTATCGGCACTTATTTGAAAAAGAAAATTCCCGAAGCGAATTTGACGATATTGGATTGCCGCTTTTTTAAAATCGCCGAGCTTGAAAAATGGGCGAAACAAATCAGGCCCGATGTCGCGGGCATTAGTCCGACATTTGTAAGTTATAAAAATACGGTTGAGGCGGCGAGAATTTTCAAGAAATTCGGAGCGAAAATTGTTTTGGGAGGAATGCACGCTTCGGCTTTATCGCGGGAGATATTGGCGAATCGCGGACCCGCCTCCGACGATTACTGTGTTGACGCGATTATAAAAGAAGACGGGGAAAAGGCGTTTTATGAATATGTGGCGGGAAGGTCATTATCCAAGATTAACAATTTAATATGGGTTGACGCCGGAAAAGTCAGGGAAAATCCGACCGAATTGCTGGATTTGGATTCTTTGCCTTTGGCCAACCGCGAATTGGTTGATTTGGGCGCCTATTTTGTCAACGACAGGGCTTTGACGATTTGCTCCCAAAAGGGCTGTATTTGGCGGGAAAAAAGCGGCGGCTGCATTTTTTGCGCTCAGCCGGTCAGCGGGTTAAGATTCAGGGAGCCGGTAAAGGTTTGGGGGGAAATTGATTTTTTGAAGAAAAAATACGACATTGAAGTCGTCTGGGATTCAACGGAAAATTTTTTGAACAGCCGAGATTGGGTAAAAGAATTTTGGCGGGCGCGACGTATTTGCAAGACAAGGCCCCAATTGAAAATTTTCAGCCGATTGGATTTAATAGATGAGAAAATGGCCAAAATTTTGAAAGACATCAACGTTGCCCAGGTCATTTTGGGGATTGAATC
>CAZICC010000083.1:0-3374 GCA_964537645.1 uncultured Candidatus Saccharibacteria bacterium
AAGGCGATTTTTGAGTAAAGTAGTAGGGATATCGGCGGAATATGCAAAAGGTTTACAAGGCCAAATTTTGGAAAGATAGAATTTGGGTTACGGTTATCCCCGGTTTTTTAGGTTTGGTATTTTTACTCGCGGGAACGGCGGGGAACTTATCCGGATAAAAAACGGAAAACAAGGAGAGCAAGTTAGTCAATTCACAAAAAGGATTATCAGAACGTAGGAGTCACCCGGTTTTCCCGGGCGGAAAAATTTTATGTCTTCGGCGGTGGAGATTTTGGAACAAAAGGAGGTGGAAAACGGGTGGGAGATAAAGGCGCGGGCGGAAGGCCTGGATTTTGAAATATCTCTGGATAGGGCGTATTGGCGGGAGTTGGCCGCCAAAGGGGAGGAGCCCGCGGGGCTCGTCCGGCGGTCTTTTGAATTTTTACTGGAAAGGGAACCGAAGGAGTCCATCCTCCGCCGGTTTGACCTTAGGGACATCGGGCGTTATTTCCCGGAATATCCCGAAGCGATAAAACGCCAACCCCTCAAATAATATCCTTACAAACCTGAGAATATAAGATGTTTTAATTTTTAAAATTTGCCGACGCATCGTAAAATGACCATCAAAACCAAAAAGAAAAAAGAAATTCTGGATATTACGGCCGAGATTAACGCCGAACTCTGGAAGATTGGCGCGGAAAACGGGATTTGCCACGTTTTCCTGAAGCACACTACGGCCGCTCTCATGACCGCGGATTTGGACCCGGGCGGAACGGACATGGATTATCTGGACGCGTTCGCCAATCTGCTGCCAGAGTTGAAATACCGGCATCCCCATGAGCCGGAGCATATGCCGGACCATATTTTGCCTTCGCTTCTCGGCGCTTCCCTGTCTTTGCCGGTTGAAGGCGGAAAGCTGGCTTTGGGGATTTGGCAGGCGGCGGCTTTGGTTGAATTTGACGGTCCCAGGGAGCGGGAGATTGCCGTTAGGTTCTGGCCGTCGGCGGGAAGTTGATTATTTTTTGAACGGCTCGTTCCGGTTGGCGGAATGAACCGTTTAAAAATCCCCGACGGCGCGGCGGGGATTTTTTCACCAGTCAAAAATGGACAGCAGGTAATTGTCTATTTCCCGCTGCTCAAGGTCGTAAAAATGTTTGCCGGTCGCGCGGAGTTCTTCCGCCAGGCGTCTTCCGACGAACCGCCAGTGCCACGGTTCAAAAATGTAATACCTGTTTCCTTCGGGATAAGAGAGGATGAATCCGTATTTATGGGCGTTCGCCGAAAGCCATCCGTAGGCCTCCGTATTTTTGAAATCGGCGTATTTCACCCCCAGTTCCCTGGCGGTGAAATCCACGGTTGTTCCCAATTGGTGTTCGGAATATCCCTGGTCCGCGGAGAATTTGTTGGCGCCGTAGCCGTAGGTCATCGTGTGAGCGGATTTCAGTTGGGCCTGCTCTTTGAAAGAGCGGAAAGCGGAGATGATTCGGAGATTCGCGCCTTCCTGGGCGGAATCGTTGAGCAGGGCGTAGAGAAACGGCAGGACGTTGGAATGGATGTATTCGGCTTCTTGGGGATTTTGCAGATACTCGGCGGCGATTTGGGAGAGGCCTTTGGGCAGGTAATTTTCGTTCAGAAAATAAATTTTGGAATATTTTTGGAGCAGTTCCTTGTCCAGGCCTCTCAGTTTGACGAGTTCGTCCACGGTCTGCCGGATGGTGCCGATTTGCTCGGCGAAAAGGGCGTTTTTCGCCTGTTCTTCGGCGAGCATCCGGCCGAGTTCGGCGTTGTCCTGCTGGGCCTGGTAAAGCTCTTTTTCGGTTCCTTGGAGCTTATTTTCCGTTTCCCGGAGCTTGTTTTTCAACCCGGCGGCGGCCGAGGCGTGCGTTTGTTCAATATTTTTCAGGTCTTCGGAAACGAGGCGGTATTTGCGCCAGCCAAAAACCAGACCGGCCGCGAACAAAACCGCCAACGCGGCCGAAGTCCCGGCAAAAAAGGCCTTGCTGAAAAATTTCCCTGTCATGGACATATATTATATCATTGATTTTCATTTTGGGAAAACAGCGCTTGATTTTTCCCGCGGGATTTTATAGAGTGGAAAGCGAGGCGCTTTACAAAAAATGAAACAAGCCAAAAACGAAACGCGGGGCAGAACGCCTCGCGTTTTTTGCGTCCTTAAAACGGTTATTGCGCCGCGTGGCAACCGGTGTTAAGATGGAGAAAGGAACCTCCTACCGGTCGGCGGCATCAATGCTTAATTTTTACATCAACCGCGCCGGCCGGAATTTACCCCGGGAAAGGCGCAGATTGCTGGAGAGGGCAACAAGAAAATTATTCAAAAAAGAAAAATGAATGATTCCCGCGAAGAAAAATTGGCAACCAATCTTCGGATGATTGATATCGTCCGACCGGATGAAACCGCCAAAACAGATAAAAACGCCCCAAGCCCTGAAGTTATTCAGCCGGGCGAAGAAAATCAAACTGCCGGACAAGCGGTTTCGTCCGACCGGTCAAAGCCGGTTGAACAGCCAGTTTCAACCAGCCAAACCAAACCGCCGAAACGGCCGTTAAAGAAAATTTTTTTAGTTTTGATACTCGTTATGCTGGCGGCCGGGGGAATTTATTTTGCGTTTCCCGAAAAATTTATGAAATTCAGAAAAGAACCGACGTCAACTCCCTTTGCCGCCATTAACAGTTTTGAAGAATGCGCCGCGGCCGGCTTTCCCATCATGGAATCGTATCCCGAACAGTGCATGACGCCCGACGGCCGGACCTTCACGCGCCAATTGGCCGAGAGCGGCAAGGAAGATCTCATCAGAGTTGAAAATCCGGCCGCTAACGGCTTCGCCGCCAGTCCTTTGGTTGTCGCCGGCGAAGCGCGCGGCAACTGGTATTTTGAAGCGACGTTTCCGGTGGAACTTTTGGACGCGGACGGCAAGGCGCTCGCCGACCATTACGCCGAGGCCCGGGGCGACTGGATGACAACCGATTTCGTGCCGTTTGAAGCGGTATTGGAATTTAAAGCGCCGAAGACCTCGACGGGGACAATCGTGCTTAAAAAAGCCAATCCTACCGGCCTGGCCGAATATGACGATGAATTAAGGATACCGGTGGTTTTCGCGCGGACGCGGAAAATCAATCTTTATTATTACAACCTTGAATTGGACCGCGACGAGGAAGGGAATGTTCTGTGCGGCCGCAAGGGACTGGCGGCGGTGGAGAGAGAAATTCCTCTGACTTTGAGCCCCGTTAAGGACGCGATAAATCTTTTGTTGGCGGGCGGGTTAACTAAGGAAGAAGAGGCGCGGAACATAGTCACCGAGTATCCATTGGAGGGACTGGTCTTGAAAAACGCGGTCTTAAAAAACGGCGTCCTGACTCTGACTTTTGACGACCCT
>CAZICC010000084.1:0-3363 GCA_964537645.1 uncultured Candidatus Saccharibacteria bacterium
GTTAATGGGGTCCCGGGCGATAACTTTGGCCGGATATTTCTTGTCGTTTTGGGTCATCACCATATAATCGGCGGTTTTGTCGAAAATCACGTGGCGGTTGGTGAGAATCAGGCCGTCCGGGGAAACGATGAATCCCGAGCCGCCGCCGATTTTGACGTTGTCGCCTTCTATGTTTTCTTCGGGGATTTGCAGGCGCGGCCGCTCAAAAGGCACGCCGAAGAAATCAAACGGGGAAAACGGCAGGCCCCGGAGCTGTTCTTCTATCTCCCGGAGTTTTTTGGAAACGACGACGGAAATCACGGCCGGCGCCGTTTTTTTGATTATTTGGACGATGGGCGATTTTTCCATGGAGATGGATTTGGAGTTACAAATTATTCCGAAAATACGAAAACTCGCAATTCGTTTAATCTGTAATTCAAAATAAAGTTTTAATTTTTTATTCAAATTCATTATAACATAAAAGGGTAAAAGCACAAAATTACGATAGGTTCTCGTTTCAGCGCTGATTCCCACCACAAAATATTAGGACATCCTTTATGTCTAATTGAGACAATTGCTATTTCCATTAAATATGATATAATGAAATTATGCGGGTGCATTCAAAGGAAAAACTAAAAGAGCTGAAGGAATTAAGAAAGAGAGGTTATAGCATCAACGAGTTAGTAACAAAATTATCGATCCCTAAAACGACGGTGTGGCATCATATTCGCGCAGTTCAAGTTTTGCCTCAATATATTTCTTTATTAAAATCCAAACGTGGTGGTAGCGCGAAACGGACTCAAGAAAATTGGAAAAAAGCGCGAGCGCGCGCACAAGGATTATTGCAAGGTTCTCGCAGGGAATTTTTAATTGTCTTAGCCATGCTTTATTGGAGAGAAGGAAGTAAAAAGGTGTGTGAATTCATCAATTCCGATGGCAAGATGATTAAAATTTATTTGACTATACTTAGAAAAATACTTAATATCCCGGAACAAGATATTAGGGCAACAATGAGAATTTCCTCTGGAATGAATAGGGCAGAATGTCTAAATTATTGGTCGAATATTACTCAAATTCCCAAAAAAAAATTTGTCATTCGGCCCAATGACGGTGGCATAAGAGGGAAGGCTCGCTACGGCATGTGCAGAATTACCATCAAGAGGGGAGGTAACATCTTGAAATTGATACATTCTTTGAAAGAACAAATTTTTGAGGAAACGATAAAAATTTATTGAGCCCTCGTAGCTCAATGGATAGAGCTCCGCACTCCTAACGCGGAGATAGAGGTCCGATTCCTCTCGAGGGCATCATTCGGGAAATTTCAATTGATTTTTTTAAAAAGTCATGATATTCTGAAAAAATAATTTCTTCATTTTCGGGCCCGTGGTATACCGGCAACATGCTTCCATGGCATGGAAGAGTAGGGGGTTCGATTCCCCCCGGGTCCACCACCAAAAAAATGAGCCAATCGCTTGGCTCATTTTTTGTTGCCGATTCGGGAAAAAAATGATAAGATGGAATAAATTTTGGAGGGTTGGCCGAGCGGTTTAAGGCGCTGGTCTCGAAAACCAGTTGGGGAGAAATCCCCTCACAGGTTCAAATCCTGTACCCTCCGTCACGAACTTATCCGAGCATGATTAATCTAACAAATAAAAATTTATCTCTTATCAAGAGTCGTAAGATATCCAAAATAAAAGTTAGTATGCCTTGCTTTATATGCGGGGCTTTTCCAAAAATTGCGATTAATGTCAAAGATACGAGAATTTGGCGGCAGTTACCAAACCCCGTTCCGTCTAACAGGATGTGTTTTCATATTAAACACGACTTGGAGTGTCCTCATTGCAAAGTCGGTTTAGCGCCTGAAGAAGAAGTGAAGGAAATGTATTTTATCGAGCCAAATTTCAAAGGTATTGTGAAGAAAAAGGATGGTTACACATGCCAAGTTTGTGGATATAAGCAAAAAGAAAAACCTAAGCCAATTCCTCATCAACAAAAAGACGAAACAGATAGAGATTATTTATACAGAAGATTTATAGCGAACCTAGCAAAATCTGATAAGGAAAAAAGATTAGTCGTTGCCCATTTTCATAAAAGATACGGCAAAGAAACATACAAAAAAAGACACGAGATACAGAATGTAAGAATATTATGTGAAGATTGTCATAATGCCGAAACGGCGAATCATCAAATCGAGAGATGGGTAGATAGACTGAAAAAATGTCTTTGGTTGAAAAGACTTGAATAATAATTAGCTGCGCTAATCATTATTTGATTCAATAAAGATTTTTATGGCGAAAGTGAAAAAAACCAACATCGCAGTCTTGATGGGCGGGCAATCCTCGGAACACGAGGTTTCTTTGGCGAGCGGCCGGATGATTTTGGCGGGGCTGGATAAAAACAAATACCGGGTTTTGCCCGTTGTCATTTCCAAAAAAGGGGAATGGCGTTTCGGTTTTTCCAAAACGGCCCCCAAATCAAAACTCGGCGACGCCCTGGGAGAGTTGGCGAAAAGAAAAATTGCCTGCGCTTTTCTCGCGCTTCACGGCCCTTTCGGCGAAGACGGCAGGGTGCAGGCGATTCTGGAACTCGCCGGCATTCCTTACACCGGTTCGGGAGTTCTGGCCTCGGCCATGGCGATGAACAAGGCGGCGGCCAAAAAAATTCTGGCCGGCGCGGGAATTTTGATGCCCCGCCACGTCATCCTGAAAAAGGATTATCGGCCGGCGGAATTGAAAAACATCAAGTTGCCGGTTGTCGTCAAGCCGCTCGGGCAGGGCTCTTCCGTCGGGATTTCCGTCGTGAAGAAAAACAAAGATTTATTGAGGGCGCTTCGGGAATCGTTCCGGTTTGAACCAATGGCCATGGTTGAAGAATTTATCCCGGGCCGGGAGATTACCGCCGCGGTTTTGGGGAACAAAAAACTTCGGACCTTGCCCCTAATAGAAATTAGGCCCAAGGTTTCTTGCTTTTTTGATTATCGGGCGAAATATGAGGCGGGCGGTTCGGACGAGATTTGTCCGGCGCCCATCAGCCGGATTTCAACGAAAAAAATCCAGGAAGCGGCCGCAAGGGCGCACCGGATTTTGGATTGCCGCGGCGTGACCCGCTCGGATTTCATTTTGAAAGGGGACAAGCCGTATTTTCTGGAAATCAACACCATTCCGGGAATGACGAAAACGTCGCTCGTGCCGCAAGCCGCCAAAAAAGCCGGCATTTCATTTCCGGCCCTGTTGGATGAATTGATTAAGATGGCGATTTTCGGGGACTAGAAAATATGTTTTTTTGAGTTTAAAATTCGCGGCAATCGGCTTTGCCCGAGATCCGTAGAAATCGGAAAATAGAAAATAGTAATGGAAATTTAAAAATGGAAAATAGTCCAATTTC
>CAZICC010000085.1:0-3343 GCA_964537645.1 uncultured Candidatus Saccharibacteria bacterium
TGGTTGTTAGTCGTTAGTTGTTTGTTATCTTTATTATAATACTGCATTTTTAATTTTTCCAAAAGTTCGGCAATCCGGCGGTTTTGTTCGGCGACATCCAAAATTTCCCGTCTAATTCGGGCTTTTTCTTTACGGACGTATTTCCGGATGTTTTTGGGCAAACGTTTCATTAACTTTTATTTTAGCACGAACGAGCGAAAAATAAAAGCCCCGAAATTAATCGGGGCCTCGATAATTTAAAATCCAAATTACTCCTGCTCTTGCAGTTTCTGAAGTACGCCCGTTTGTATCATTTCGCCGATAATTCGTCCGACGCGGATTTCGATATCGGAAGGATAATTCTTCAATAATTCGGCCTCTATTTCTTCCTTGGGGATAAGTTTTTCTTGATTGGAAAGTTTTCTTACCTTCTCAATGAGGCCCTCCAGGGCTTTTCGATATTCCTTTAAAGTCGGCAACCAATCTTTATTGATTTTTTTCTTTAATTTTGCGTTTTTTGCCTTGAATTTTTCCAGCCGCGAGATTACCTCGCCAACAGCTTCTTTTTCCGTCTCCAGACGCAAAGTCAGCTCCAGAAGAGCCAAGTCTTGGGCCAATTTATTCCAGAATTCCTCTTCGTTTTGTCCAGGAATCGGCGTTTGCGCCTGGTTATCGGCCGGAAGAGCCGTCCCCGCGAATAATCCGATGACCAAAATGACGCTTGCCAAAATTCCCAAAGACCTTTTCAGGGTTTTCATCCTTGACCTCCTTTTGATTTTTAAAGACCCTTTCCATCTTAATCTTTTATTTCCCGACTGTCAAATCAAGCGCTGTTTTTTTATTCTTTGTATTGCCTGCCGATTTCTTCGGCTTCTTCCAGTTTCAGGGAAAGCAGGCGGGAAACGCCTTCTTTTTCCATCGTCACGCCGTATAGAACATCGGCTTCGTTCATTGTCTGGCGGTTGTGGGTGATTAGAATAAACTGGGTTTCTTTGGATAAATCTTTGAGTAGCCGGGCGAATTTTTGGGAATTGGCTTCGTCCAGGGCCGCGTCAATTTCGTCCAAAATAAGGAATGGCGGCGGGCTGGTGGCGATGATGCCGAAAAGCAGGGCGATGGAAGTGATGGCTCTTTCGCCGCCGGAAAGCATATCCAAGCTTTTTATTTTTTTTCTCGGCAAATCCACTTTGATTTCCAGGACTTCTTCTTTGGCCGGCGGCGAATATTCCGTCCGCCAATTGGCGGATTCTTCCGGTGCGGAAACGATGGTTTTAACGAGTTTCGCGCCGCCTCCGCCGAACATCAACTGGAAGAACCGGTTGAACGATTCGTTTATCTTGACCAGGGCTTCGCCGAATTCGCGGTTTATTTTTTCTTCCAGCTCGCCAATCAGGCCGGTAAGCGCGTTAATGGCTTTTTGGAGGTCTTCGGATTGGCTTTGCAGGAATTCGTGGCGCTCGCCGGTTTCTTTGTATTCGCGCATCAAATCCTCGTCAATGGCGCCGATTTCGCCGAGATCCCGTTTTATCTTGAAAATTTTTTCCTCAAGCGCCACCGGATCGACCGCCAATAAATCGGAATCCTCCGCGTCCAGCGAGCCGGCGGAAATATTCCGGCCGAATTCTTCGATTTCGCCGCAGGGCAGTCCGGCTTCCCGGATTTTCGTTTTTAAATCCTCTTCTTTGATTTTAAGTTTCGCCTCGGCCAGTTCCAGGTTCCTCAGGATGTTTTCGGCTTCGCGCAATTCGTTTTTTTGGATTTGGGCGGTTCGGGTCCGGCTGGCGACGGCCGCTACTTCGCTTTTATTTTTTTCGCGCAGTTCCTGAAAGGCGCGGTTCAATTCGTCTATTTTTCGGTTGACGGAATCGAGATTTTGACTGATGGTTTCTTTTTCTTTTGAAAGATGGGCAATGACGGGGGAAATTGGCGGCGGTTCTCCTTCGGGCGTTTTGGCGGCGGAGGAAGGGGTTAGGTTGTCAATGAGATTGACGATTTCCTGGATACCGGATTTTATTTCTTCCAACGAATCGTATTCCAGGAGTCCGGCGAGCATTCTTTTTATGTTTTCCAGCCGGCCCAAAAGCAAATTCGCGTCAAACGAAGGCGTTTCGGCCGCGCCTTCTTTGGCGGGCCTTGTTTTTTCCGCTTCAATCAGGCCTTCTATTTTTCCGAATTCCCGCAGCATCCGGTTTTTTTCTTCCTGCAGCCGGCCGATTTTTTCCTCCAAAATTTCAAATTCCCGGAAGTATTGGGGCGTTTTCCCCTCCTCTTTTTTTATCTCTTCTTCGAGTCGGTCCAATTCCCACCGCCTTTTTTGGAACTCGGCGAAACAAGCGGATTTTTCTTCCGTCAATTTTCTAAAGTCGGCGGTGAAATTGTGAAGCTCCCGGCCAAAAAAAGCTTTTTGGAGTTTTTTCAGTTCTTGTTCCAGGTCGGCCCTCTTTTCGAATTTGTTAACCCGCCTTTTTAAGTACCGGAGATGCGGCGCGATTTCTTGGAGCATTGAAGAAATTTTTTCCAGGTTGATTTTCGTTTCCCCTATTTTTCGCTCGGCTTCGGTTTTTTTCAGCTGAAATTCCTTGAGCCCAAGGGCTTCTTCAATGATATTTCTTTTTTCCTTTGAAGAGGCGGCGAGTATGACGTCGGCCGCTCCTTGGCTGACCACGCAAAAACCGTGCACCCCCAGGCGGGCTTTCGCCAGAAATACCGCCACGTCTTTCAGGCGAACAGGATTTTTATTGAGAAGATATTCCGATTCCCCGCCGCGGTAAAGTTTCCGAGAGATGGTTATTTCGGGCATGTCTTCGGGGAAAAATTTATCGGAATTGTCAAAATAAATGGAAACGGAAGCCATTCCCGAGGCGGCGCGCTGGGGCGTGCCGGAGAAAATCAGTTCTTCGGATTTCGTCGCGCGGATGGTTTTCATGCTTTGCTCCCCGAGCGTCCAGCGGATGGCGTCGGCCAGATTGGATTTACCCGAGCCGTTAGGCCCGACGATAACAGAAATTCCCCGCGGGAATTCCAGCGCGGTTTTTGAGGCGAACGATTTAAATCCGGAAAGTTCCAGTCGTTTAAGATGCATATCTTGGATGACGACTTACGACTTATGACTTACGACAGTTGTTAGTCGTTTATCGTCAGTCGTCAGTCAAATTTTTCGGCCCTTCAATCGTTGGGATTTCAACATCCAATTTGTCGCCGGTCAACCGAAGAATGTCTTTATCTATCTTATTGAATTCTTTTGAAGCGTTGTTGTAGGTGTTTACCGCCGTCTGGAGCTGTCCGCCGAGTTTAACATGATAATCGCCGTACGCTTTGAGATGCTTTTCAAGCTGGCCGACATTTTTCAATATTTCTTTGGTTG
>CAZICC010000086.1:0-2659 GCA_964537645.1 uncultured Candidatus Saccharibacteria bacterium
CCGCCCCCGAGCAGTTCGCCGCCCAGGTGCAGCTCTACCCGCTGCCGGGGCCGACGCTGGGGTCGGCCGGGCTGATCCTCACGCCGGCGGCCAGCACCGTCGTCATCGCCGGCGACGCCGAAACCGAAGAGGGGATGAGTTACGAAGCCCGCAATTTAATCCGGACGCTGAATATGGACAATATAATAATTTCGCTCGATTACAACGGCTTCGGCATAGACGGCCCGATTACCGAAGTGATTTCTTCTCCCTATATCAATCATTGGTTCGGACCGGGATGGAACATTGTGGAAGTTGACGGCCATAATATTTTGGAGCTCGCTTACGCTTACAACAAGGCCGAGCGGGGGTTCGGCAACGGAAAACCGACGGCGATAATCTGCCACACGATTAAAGGAAAGCATTACGGAAAATTGGAGGGCACGGCCGATTCGCACGGCACGCCGGCGCCTCAGGCGGAATACGCGGAAATAATGAAAAAATTGGGATTCGACGTTCCTGGAGCGGAAGGCGAGGCGATGAAAGACATCGATGTCGTGACTTCTCAAATAACGGAAGAAGACGCGCGGTATCTTTTGGAGCGCCTCGAAATCGGAAAAAGAAGGATAAAACCGGAAAAAGAATTAGTCGCCAAATTGGAAAAAACTTTGGCGGGCAGACCGCTGGTTGATTACAAAAAAATCATAAGGCCGGAAATCCTGCCTCCGGAATTGGTTTTCGAAGAAGGCAAGCCAGTTCCGACCCGCAAGGCCACCGAAGCGTTTTTCAAGTGGCTGATGGGCCAAACGGCTTTTTTCTACCTGGGCTCCGGCGATTTGATGAAATCGATTCTGACCGGCGCGGCGGAGAATGTTTATGGTGTTATAACCAAGGATAATCCTTCTGGCAGGGGCATTCGTTTCGGAATCGCCGAGCAGAATATGGCGATGATGTCGACGGCTTTGACGCAGGATGTTTTGCCGGGCGGGTTTCAAGCGATGAGCGTTTTCGCCTCTTACGGCGTGTTCACTTCCATCATGTCCAATCCGGTTCGCATGGCCTTGATAAATAACGCAGTTAATCCGAAGGCCAAGGGATTTTTCATAATGCTTGCGGCGCACGACGGTCCGGAGACCGGAGAAGACGGGCCGACTCACCACGGACTTTTTTGGATGTCGCTTTTCAACGCCTATCCGGGCATAAAAGTTTACAAACCGATGGACGCGAACGAAACCATCGAAATGCTTTTTCACGCGCTGAAAAAAGGCGAGCCGGTGGCGTTTTCGGCGATGCGGCCGCCTACGCCGGTCTTGAAGCGCGGGCCGTCGGTTGACGGCAGTTACGTCGTTCCGCCGGCGCGGGAAGCGGTGAACGGCGCTTATGTTTTTAAGCCGTTCCGGGAGAACGGCAAAAGGAAAATTATTTTGGCGATTTGCGGCGGACAAGTGATGCGGAACGTCCTGGAAATTTTGCCGGAACTTGAGGATAAAAACAACCTGGATGTCAAAATCGTCGCCGTCACTTCACCGGAACTTTACGAAGAACTGAAAGAAAAAGACCCGCAAAAAGCCCAAGCCATCCTTTCCGACGAGGAACGTCGGTATGTCGTAACGCTGCACAACGGCTGGCCGGGATTTCTTCATCCGTTCATTTTGCCGGCGGATTACCCGAAGCGCGTCATCGGCATTGACAAATTTCTAAAGTCCGGCCCGCCGGAAGAAGTTTACAAAGTCGCCGGATTTGATTCGGAGGCGCTCAAGGGGAAAATAATGAAGCTGATTCAATGAATTCCATTCATTATATTGATTACCTGGCTAATTTTCACCCGAACATTTTCCGGCGCGCCGCGCCTCGGTATAAATTGTTTTTTACGGCGATTCTTCTCGGCGGAATCATAATTTCCCGGAGCGTTTTATGGCTGGCGGGAATTTACCTTTCCGTTATTTTCCTGGTTTTTTTTCTGCGCCTGCCGGTTTTTAAAATCTGGCTTTTTTCTTTGTATCCCTTGATTTTTACGGCCGTTTTCATTTATTCTTCCTTTTCGGGAGTCGAAGGCGTCTTGATAACGGTTTTAAGAGTGCTCTCCGTTTCGCTTTCCGTCATCATTTTGATTTGCACCACTTCTTATCCGAAAATTTTCCATATTTTGGGATTGGCGTTGCCGCAAATCGTTGGCGCCGGCTTATACCTGGCTTACAGGACGATTTTTATTTTCTTCGATCTGTTGTCGGATATTTTCGACGCGTTAAAATTGAAAGGGGGATGGAATTTGCGTCGGCCGTTCTCTTCCCTGGAGGGTTTAGCCGGAATTTTCGGCTTTTTGTTCATTCGGTCCATGGATTTAAGCCAGAAAATGGCCGACTCCATGCGGCTTCGCGGATTTCAGGGAAAAATCCATTACTATGAAAAACCGGCTCGCGCGCGGGGGTTGACGGAACCGGCCAATCTTCTGGTCATCGGGCTTTCGTTAATAATTCTGGCGTCGCTGTTTTTTTCTCATTTTCGCGATTATTTCTTAATTTCGTAGGCGGCCATGGATGAAATCGTAAAAGTTTCCTGCGTTAGGCATGTTTATCCCGATAAAACCGTCGTGGACCTTTGCGGTTTAGACTTTGTCGTTTGGCGAGGGAATAAAGTGGCAATTCTGGGGCCGACGGGGTCTGGCAAAACCACCCTTTTG
>CAZICC010000086.1:2686-3309 GCA_964537645.1 uncultured Candidatus Saccharibacteria bacterium
CTCCTGGAGCCGCAGGAGGGCGAAGTGAAGATTTTCGGCGTCAATCCGGTCAAAGAATTTTCAAAAATCCGGGAGAAAGTCGGTTTCGTGATGCAAAACGCGGACGACCAAATGATAGCGCCGGCGGTTTTTGATGAAATCGCTTTCGCGCCCCACAATTTCGGCTATCCTCATAGAAAAATAGAGAAAATGGTTGACGGCGTCTTGGAACTCCTGGAAATAAAAGAGTTGAAAAATAAAATTCCGCACTGGCTTTCCGGCGGGGAAAAGAAGAAAGTGGCCTTGGCGAGCGCCTTGGTAATGGAACCGGAGCTTTTGGTGCTGGACGAGCCTTTTGAAGGCCTGGATCCGAAATCGCGCGCCGGCCTCATAAAAATCCTCAACCGGCTCAACGAAGAGAAGGGGACGACGATGATTTTCACCTTGCACGACGTTGATATCGTTCCGGAAATCGCCGACTTCGTTTATCTTTTGAAATTCGGAGGAGAAATTTCCAAAAAGGGGACGTCCAACGAAATTTTCCAGAATTTTTCGGAATTGTCCAAATATAATCTTGAGCCCCCGATTTTATGGCGGGTTTTCGAAGGACTCAAAAAAGAAAACCCTAAAATAAAGATTCCCGT
>CAZICC010000087.1:0-3260 GCA_964537645.1 uncultured Candidatus Saccharibacteria bacterium
GTGGAAGAACTAAAAGCGCAATAAAATCCCGTTAGACAATTGTCTAACGGGATTAAATAACGCGCTTTATTTCAGCGCTTCTTTCACTTCTTTCAGCGCCTCAAGCGGCAAAATCACGCTGATTCCCAAACCGGTGGCCAGATTCATGCCGACCACTTCGCCTTTACTATTAAACACCGGGCCGCCGGAAAAACCGGGAATAATCTGCCTGTCCAAAATAACAACTTGATTAATTATAAAACCGTTATAAGGGAATTCATCAACCCTTCCCAAGGTAACGGATTTTAAAGTAGCGCTGAATTTGCCTCCGAATGTCCATCCCGAGGCGTAAACCTCCGAACCGTCCCGCGGAAACGCGTCGGCAATTTTCGCCGGGCGATTAAATTTGGCCGCATCTTTTGGGTTTTTGACCTTTAAAACAATAAGGTCGTTTTTGTAATTTTCCGCGTGTATCCCGAAAAGCGCGGATTCTCCCTTAAAATTCCTGACCTCAATAACGAGGCCTTCTTTTTGAAAGTGCCCGAGAAAGGCGTAAATAAGGTGGTAGCAAGTAGCCACATGCCCTTCCGGGGAAATCACGAAGCCGCTGCCGTAGTTTTCCTGATTGGGAAAGTTTTCGGGAAAAACTTTCACGAACACCCTGCTCTTTAAAGACTCTTCCACCGGCGGCGGCAAATTGACGTCCGCGGCCGAAACACTGCCGCAAAAAACCAACAACAAAATTACCAGTAGGGTTTTCATTTCTTCCTCCTTGCCGCCTTGAGGCGACGAAATTTGACTTTATTTTATTGTTAAAGAACGTGCGAACAAAACAAAAAGGGATTCCCAAAAACTCCCTTACTAGGAATAGAGTCGACGGGAAATCCCTTGCCCTTTTCTTTCCGTAAGTATAAGTATAAGAAAAGAAATTTAAATTTACCCAATTGTTCCATTTCATTGTATTCTTTTCTTTTGTTCTTGTCAATAGCCGAAAATCATAATAAGATTAATTTTGGGTTTTGAATATTGTTTTTTAAACCAGTATTGGCATGCCGCAACGGACTTATTACAGGAAAGCGGTGGAATCGGCGCCCGCGGGCAGGAAGGCGCCGAAAAAAAGAAAATTCCGCGCTCTTAAATTATTCGCGAGCGCTGTTTTGGTTTTCGGAGCCGCCGCTTTTTTGGCCGCCGTTTTGGTTCTTTTTTATTTCTTGAAAGACCTTCCCGACCCTCAAAATCTCGTCAGTATGCGCGAAGTCGCCGAATCCACCAAAATTTACGACCGGACGGGCGAAACACTGCTTTACGACGTCTACGGCGAAGAACGCCGGACAGTTGTCCCTTTTTCGGAAATAAACGACTGGGTGAAAAAAGCGACCGTCGCGACCGAAGACGCCGATTTTTACAAGCACCGGGGATTTGACATCCGCGGAATCGGGCGAGCGGTCATAAAAAACCTGTTTAACTTCAATCGTCAATCTCTCCAGGGCGGTTCCACAATCACCCAACAATTGGTCAAAAACTCTTTTTTGACGGCGGAAAAAACTTTATCGCGGAAAATCCGCGAATTCCTTCTGGCTTTGGCCATTGAAGAAAAATATTCCAAGGATGAAATCTTGGGATTTTACCTGAACCAAATTCCTTACGGAAACAACGCCTACGGGATAGAGGCCGCGGCCAACGTTTATTTCAATAAACGCGCCGGCGATCTATCTTTGTCGGAATCAGCGTACCTCGCGGCCCTGCCCCAAGCCCCCAGTTATTACTCGCCTTACGGCAACCATACCGAAGAGCTGGAAGGTCGGAAAAATTACATTCTGGAAAGAATGAAAAAATTGGGATTTATTACCGCGGACGAGTTGGAAAAAAATAAAAACGAAAAGGTTCGCTTCATGACTTCGTCGAGTAAAATCCTCGCCCCCCATTTCGTGATGTTCGCCCGGGAAGAACTTAACAAAAAATACGGCGAAAAGTACGTTGAGACCGCCGGCTTGAAAATAGTTACCACTCTTGATTTTAAACTTCAGGGGATCGCCGAGGAAATAGTCAAAAATGGCGCGTTGGAAAACGAAAAAAATTACGACGCCAAAAACGCGGCGCTCGTGGCCGTTGACCCGAAAACCGGCCAGATTCTCGCCATGGTCGGCTCGCGCGATTATTGGGAAGAACCCAAGCCGGTTGGCTGCGTTCCCGGAAAAACCTGCCAATTTGAGCCATACACCAACGTGGCGTTGCGCGAAAGGCAGCCCGGCTCCGCTTTTAAGCCGTTCGCTTACGCCATGGCGTTCAATAAAGGATTCACTCCCGATACGATTTTATTTGACCTGAAAACGGAATTCAATCCCGGTTGCGATCCTGCCGGAATCCCAAAAACGGCCGCCGTCAGGCCGGAAAATTGTTATCACCCTTCAAATTACGACGACAAGTTTCGCGGACCGGTAACCATGCGCCAGGCCCTGGCCCAATCCCTGAACGTCCCTTCGGTTAAAACTTTGTATCTCGCGGGAATTGACGACACTATTGATTTCAGCCAAAAAATGGGCATCACCACCTTGCGCGAACGCAACCGCTACGGCCTTTCGCTGGTGCTGGGCGGAGGCGAAGTCAGGTTGGCGGACATGGTTGACGCCTATTCCGTTTTCGCCAACGACGGAATCAAAAATCCGCCATCTTTTATTTTGAAAATAGAAGATTCCAAAGGAAATGTTTTGGAGGAATATTCGCAAAAACCGGCAAGGGTTTTGGACGCGGAAACGGCGCGCCTGATAAACGACGTTCTTTCCGACAACAATGCCCGCTCACCGGTCTTCCAGCGGAACTCCCCGCTTTTCTTCGACGACCGACAGGTGGCGGCAAAAACCGGCACCACACAATACTACCGCGACGCCTGGGTGGTTGGTTACACCCCGACGCTCGCGGCCGGGGTTTGGGTCGGTAATAACGACAATACGCCCATGGCGAAAGGCGGGGCCGGTATTATGGCCGCCGGACCCATTTGGCACCGGTTTATGGCCGAAGCGCTAGTCGGAATCGATTCGGGAAATTTCAAAAAACCCCAACCAATCCCGTCTTCAAAAAGTATACTTAACGGTCAATATGTTTACGAAAATAAAATAAAAATCAACAAATTGACGGGGCGGGCCGCTGGGCCGGAAACACCCGAAGAACAAATCGGAGAAATAACTTTTCCGCAAATCCACTCCATCCTTTACTGGCTTTCGAGAGACAACCCCGGGGGAGCGCAACCCGAAAATCCGGCCAACGACCCCCAGTTCGCCAAT
>CAZICC010000088.1:0-3215 GCA_964537645.1 uncultured Candidatus Saccharibacteria bacterium
TTTTTCGGGTTATTTTCTTCGCAGAACCAAAATTCGCCGCGGCGCGAATAAAGAAACTTGACGTTCGCGTATTCAATTTCGGCCTCTTTAAACGTTTCCGATTGCTTGAAATTGCGCGAAAGAACCGCCCCGGTAATGAGGTTTCGCAGCTTGGTTTGCGCGACATGCTGGGCTTGGGCGGTTTTGGAATGGGAAACGTCCAGCACTTCGTAGGGCTGGCCGTCAATGATGATGGTCGCGCCCAATTGGAAATTATTGATGGTCATCTTAATTTGAGAGCGTTGAATAATTATGAAACGCTCTCATCCCGAGCGCCAGCGAGGGCTCTCTTGAACTTTATTGCGAGATCCTTCACTGCGTTCAGGATGAGATTGTTGAATTATTCAACAATCTCAATTTAACTTACGACTCACAACTCGCGACTTACAACGATTGTTTATTAAAACAATTTCTAATTTCAAAACTCTAATCTCTAAACAATCTCAAATATCAAAAACTTAAAAATTTTTATTTTGATATTTGGATTTTGGATTTATTTAGGATTTAGAGATTGGGATTTAGAGATTTTAAGATTGTTGTCAGTTGTTGGTTGTTGGCCAGATTGATATTGTTCATTCGCTTTTTCGTCCACTTCCTCGCAGGAGGGTGTTTGTCCCGGCGGCGTTATTAATTGATGACCGAACGGGCAGGTTTCGGGGCTTGCCGGATCGCAGGTTCCGTATTTGGCGTAAAAATAAACGCCCCGCCCCGCGTAGACGCCGGAGGCGAAGAACAGAAGCACGAAAAACCAACTTAAAATTTCAAACCGGCGAAAAACAAACCCGCCGATTTTTTCGTTTTTTTTCAAAAACCACGATGAAATGGCGATTTTTATTTTTTGATTGAATCCGGTTTCGCATGGCCGGAAGGTGACTCGCCGGAAAACACAATCAAACGCCTCGCGGGCAAGGACGCGGTATTTCAGGCTAAAAATTCCAAGCGCGGAGAGAATTATTAAGGCGATTAAACAAGGCACAAGCGTGATAAATTCCAAATTCCAATCACCGAATTTTAAATTTTAAACATTGAATTTTGAATTTTGATTATTGAAATTCGGAATTTATTTGGGATTTGGAATTTGTGATTTGGGATTTTGAAATGAAATTCTTTCGTCAAAGTTAAGGTTGATGGATTAAGCTAATTTAATAACTTTTTTCAACGAATCCACAAAATACTGGGCTTCGTTTTCGGTGTTGTAAAAATAAACCGAGGCGCGGACAGAATCTTTGACGTCGCGGCTGTTGTACCAGGAATGGACGCAGTGGCGGCCGGAACGAACCATGATATCGTAGGTTTTGTCCAATAAAAGCGCGATTTCATGGGAAGCCATTTTCGAGTGGGAGAAATTAATGATGCCGCCGCGCTCGGCCGGATTTGCGGGGCCGATGATTTCCAATCCCGTAATTTCGCCGATTCCCTCGCTGATAATTTCATTGAGTTTTCGTTCTCGCGATTTTATCGCTTCCCAGTCGATATTCTCCAGGTATTTGGCCGCCGCCCCCAACCCTATTATGCCGGCGTAATCCTGGAGGCCGGCCTCAAACCGCTCCGGCCCGCTCAAAAACTGACTGTTTTCGTAAGTGGAGTCAACCAGGGTTCCTCCTCCGGTTATGAACGGTCGGAGGTTTTCAAGCAGGTTCCTTTTCGCGTAAAGAACTCCGGTTCCGGTCGGTCCCAGCATTTTGTGGCCGGAAAACGCCAGGAAGTCGCAATTCAAATCGCGGACGTCAATTTTCCGGTGGCCGGCGGCCTGCGCCGCGTCGATCAAGGCCAGCGAACCGTTTTCGCGCGCCATTTTTACAATTTCCTTTATGGGATTGGTAACGCCGTCAAGATTGGAAACGAAGACGATTGAAATCATCTTTACCGTTGGCGCAAGCCGTTTTTTGAACTCTTCGGCATTGAAAGTGCCGTCCGGGTTGGATGGCGCGATTCGCAACTCGATTTCTTTTTCTTTCTTGAGGATTTGCCAGGGCACAAGATTGGAATTGTGTTCTTTGTCCGAAATCAAAACCGCGTCGCCTTTTTGAAAATTGAAACTTTTGGCGACCAGATTGATGGCTTCGGTCGCGTTGCGCGTAAATACGATTTCTTCGCGCGGCCGTTCGGCATTGACGAATCGGCCGACGATTTCCCTGGCTTCGGCGATTTTTTGGTTGACCAGCTCTCCCAGCCGGTGGTTGCTTCGGCCGGCGCAAGCCGGATACAGGCGATAATATTCTTCAACCGCTTTGATGACCGACTCCGGCTTTAGCGTCATGCAGGCGTTGTCAAAATAAACCAGGGGTTTTGGCCCGGTTAAAATCGGGAATTCTTTCCTGACCGCTTCCCGATCAAGATGATTGTTTATTTGACGATCCATTTTTCGATTAGATTTTTATCGGCGGGGAATAATTTCAAATATGTTTTATCGATTCCGTTGCAACATCCGAAGGCGCGGCATTTTCGGCAAGTCGGCAATTTTTCAAAGAAATTGGCGCCGGCCAAATCGAATAAAAAGTAATTTTTGTATCGGGGGAGGAGGCAAACCGGAAATTTTTCTATGCTGAAGCGCTGACTGTTTTTTTCCGCGGTTCGAATCGCCCCGAGCAAAAGCGGTCTGATTTTTTCAAGACGAACGAACAAGTATTGATTGTCTCGCAGGCGGCCGGCGGAAACCAATCCCGAAAATTTAACAAACTTCACGCCGAGACGGTTCAGGAAGCCGGTGACTTCCGGCAAATCCCGGAAATTTATTTGGTTGACGACGACATTGGCAAGAATAGGGATTTTTAGGCGCAAAATGTTTTTAATGCCCTTGACGGTTTGGTTAAAGCTGTTTTTTTTCCCGCTAATGCGGTCATGAATTTTGGGCCGGTAGTGATGCAGCGAGGTCATGATAAGAACGATATCGGCGTTTCGAAAAAGACGGGCGTATGCCGGAGAAGCGAATTTTCGGCCGTTGGTATTGAGCGTTATTTTAAACCCCAGCGATGAAGCGAGCTTGATTGCCGTCGGCAGAAACGGATAGCAAGTCGGTTCGCCGCCGAAAAAATTGATATTTCGGAAACCGAGCTTGCGGGCATTTTTGATATGCCGGCGGATGTCTTCCGGGGCTGACGGCTTCATCCGGCCGATGCTTCCGGCGCTGGAGCAAAAAAGACAGGCGTTATTGCAGCGTTCGTTGAGGTTGATTA
>CAZICC010000089.1:0-3130 GCA_964537645.1 uncultured Candidatus Saccharibacteria bacterium
GAAAGAAACATGTTCGCCGTAATTGCCGGGATTCTGGACGTAATTGGTATGAGTTTGGGCCATACCTTTTCCGGCGGCCATGCCCAGCATAAGCAGCCCTAAACCGGCTTTTAAGATTTTCTTTTTATTCACGCGGCCCTCTTCGCTCAAAAGGAATTTTTTCAGGCCTTTTTTTGGTTTTCTTAATGTTTTTTAACGGCATCTCTGATATTGACGGGAAATTAATAATCTGATATTTATGATAATCGCTCCCGCCGCCAAAGTCAAAAAAATTATCCACAGCGCGATTTTTGCCCAGTTAGAAATAAATCGCCAATGACGACTGCCGAATTTTCAACTCTGACTTCTACCGGGGGCTACGGCATCAAAGGATCTTGGGCATCCCAGCGACCGAAGTAAAGTTTGGCAAGAAATCTGCTCCCTCCCCGGCATTTTTCCAGAAAACCGCATTTTTTACATTTTTCCGGCACGAAACCCAAGTTTCGTATTTTCCTCATAAAAGGATGGTTCCAGCATTTCAAAATATCCAAAGGGTCGCCGATATTTTTATCCAAAAAGTAGTGCGGCTTGGCGTATCCCCGCGGGTCAACGACGAAACGGATATGGCCGTCATCGGCCGCGGCCGCGCCCGAACTAATGGAGTTCATTTTGTTTTTATCCGGCGAGGCGCAAAACGGCACGGCCGTGGCGATAAAGTAATGGCGGCCCGTTTTCCTTTTCAAATCCGTCAAATTATCGGCCATCTCGTTCAGGTCTTGACGCGAAATCGGATATTCGGTCGCCGCCGCCGGAATCGGCCGGAAGAATTCCCAGTCGTCAATCGACAAAGAGCAAACCAGCTTCGCCATTCGAGAAAAATTATTGATAATCCGCCGCGTGGCCACGGTGCCGACCCGGACAACCGGAATTTTCGCCTTCTTCAAAATCTTAATCGCCCGGATTTTCCGCCTCAAAGCACCCGGAAAGCCGCAAATCCGCGACTCCTCTTTTTCTTCCCAATCCTCCATGGGAATCAAAATATTATCGACAATGCCGACAAAATTTTTGGCCCGATTTTTATCAATTAAGATGCCGTTGGTATTTAGCCGAACTTCCAAGTTCTGGTTTTTGGCATAGCGCAAAAGCGAAATCAAATCGCGCCTCAATAATGGCTCGCCGCCGGTGAAACGGATGATTTTGACGCCGGCTTTTTTGATAGCGTCAACGATTTCTCTGACCAAATCGGGAGTCAATTTATTTTCAATATCGCGGCCGCGCTTGGCGAAAGCGTGCGCGTTGAAACAAAATTGGCACCGAAAGTTGCAGCGCGGCTCCGCTTCAATCATTATTTCGTTTGGGATATCTTTGACCGGCTCAACCGGCGGCAGGCCGAAATTTCTCAAAAACGCCTTCGAAAATCCGGGGCATCGCGAATCGTATCCGCACGACCGGCAATCCCCAACCTTTGCTCCAATTTTTTCGGGGGTCGATTTGTTCAAAATATGGTCTCTGGCTCCGGCCGGAAAAAGGCAAAAAGGCAAATTTTTGATTTTAACGCCGAAATCGGCCTCGCAATCGTCTAAGAAATTCAAAAGGTTGCCGATTAAATCCTGGTATCCGGCCCCGCTGGAAACCAAATCGTCAAAATTGACGACTATTTTTTTATTCTTAAATTTGGAAATTATTTTTTTAAAATCCACGTTTGAAAAATCGCGCTTTCAAAGATTAGACATCTCAACTAAAAATTTCTTGATCTCTTCGTAACTCACGGAGCAAAAATTTTTGATCCAATCGCGAGCCATTTCTTCTTCTGAAATCAAGTCGCGGCCGCGGTATTTATTGCCGGTCCGCTTGATAAACTCCGAGAAAATCAAAGAGCCGGGGCGAGGAAGACAAATCAAAGCATTGATAACATTCATTTTATTTTTCTTTTTAATTTTTTTTGCAAACATTAAAGTGCTCTTCAAGCTTTGACAAGTTTCTCCTGGGATACCCAACATAAAAGCGCAGATGGCCCCGGCGCCGAAAATACCGTTGATAACCTTGACGGCTTTTTCGCTGATTGCCGAAGTTAATCCCTTTTTCGTTTTGGAAAGAACAATGTCATCGCCCGATTCTATTCCCAAAACGACTCCGAAAATCCTGATTTTTGCCAACAGTTTAATCACATCGTCCCGAACGATTTGATCGGGCCGGGCGAAAAAAAGCAATGAAGACAAACAAGAAGACCGGGGAAACAAACGGCAAAAATCTTTCAGCCAGGAAAAATCGTCAAGGAAGCTGTCGCTGCATTCGTAAATAAAGTTCGGGTGGTAATTTTTATCAATTGTTTCCAAATCAGCGACTAATTGTTGAACGTTTCTCCGACGAAGACCTTTGTCCATTATGGAACAAAAAGCGCAGCCGCCGGTCTTGTTCCTCCAGGCGCAGCCCTTGCCGGCATAAATTATCAATATTCTTAAATCTTTTTTTATTATCTCTTTCTGCCGCTCATAATAACGGGGGATGTCAATAAGGCCCAGTAATTCCGAATTCAAAGGCAGTTTATTCAAATCCAATTGGCAAGTCCGATTGAATCTTATTTTCCGGCCGTCCCAAAAAACTAAATTATCAATGTCGCGGAAAGGCTTCTTTTTGACTATTTCGTAAAAAGCTTTTTCGCCATCATACCGGCAAACGGCGTCAACGCAGTAATCGCGCGATTGGGGTCCGCGGTTGGAAATGATTTCTTTGGCGAGATGCGTGGCGTAGTGGCCGCCGACAATCACGGTAGCGTTCCAGGATTTGGCCCGACGGGCGATTTTAAGCATATCTTCGTAATTAAAAAGAATCGGGCTTAAACCGACAATTTCCGGCTTGCGCTCTTCCATCTGTCTTAAAATTTTCCGAAGAGACAAAAAGTTGCCGTCAAAAATCATTGGCTCAAAATCGGAATCTTGACGCTTTAAATAGGCAGCGAGAGATAAGATATTAAGAGGAGGGTAGGGACGAAATGGACCCCAGGAAGGCGACAGATGGATTAAAACGATTTTTGGCAAAGATGACATAATTATTTTTCGGTTTTCTTAAATAAACGCTTTGAAGATAAAATACTTTTTTCAAAGATTAGACATCTCAACTAAAAATTTCTTGATCTCTTCGTAACTCACGG
>CAZICC010000090.1:0-3119 GCA_964537645.1 uncultured Candidatus Saccharibacteria bacterium
TTATCGGAGGTTTTACCGCTTCCTTCGGCGATATTCAAAATTACCGAAAATCCGCATCGAATAATCTGGCTTCCTAATTCAAAACGGTATTCTTTGGGCGGTTTCTTTACTATTTTTAATACCAGCGAAAATAGTAATTTCGCGTCTTTATAAACATTCCATTGTAAAAATCTGAATTTATCCACAAGTCGTTAGTCGTAGGTCGTTAGTCGTTAGTCAAAGTTACTCTCGTATGACCCTGAAAACTTCTTCTACGGTGGTTATCCCCAACGCCGCCTTTCTGACGCCGTCGGCGAACATCGTCACCATTCCTTCGTTTTCCACCAGGCGCTTCAACGCGTCCAGGGTGAAATTCTGGCCGCTGATGAGTTCCCGGACTTTTTCGGAGGCGTTAAAAACCTCAAAAATGCCGCTGCGGCCCGAATAGCCAGAAAAGCCGCAGGCCTTGCAGCCCTTGCCGCGGTAAAGCAGAGTCGGCACCTTGACCGGAACCTTTTCTTTCTGCAGATACGATTCTTCCAGCTGGTCCTGGACGGCCTTGGCCATGTCCGGCGGAATTTTATACGATTCAATGCAGCTCCGGCAGATTTTTCTGACGAGCCGCTGGGCGATGACCGCGTTGATGGTGGCCGAAACCAGAAACGGAGCGACGCCCATGTCAACGAGTCGCGGAACGGCCGTCGGGGCGTCGTTGGTGTGCAAAGTCGCCAGAACCAAATGCCCGGTCAGGGCCGCGTGCACCGCGATTTCGGCCGTTTCGTTGTCGCGGATTTCGCCGACCATAATGATGTTCGGGTCCTGACGCAAAAGCGCGCGCAGTCCCGTGGCGAAAGTGATGCCTGCCTTGGGATTGACCTGGGTTTGGTTGACGTAGCGCATATCGTATTCAATCGGGTCCTCAATGGTGCAGATGTTGACTTCCGGCCGGTTAAGCTTGTTCAAAACCGCGTAAAGGGAGGTGGTCTTGCCCGAACCCGTCGGCCCGGTGGAAAGAATAACGCCGAAAGTTTTAACCATGTTTTCCTCCACCAGTTTAATCGTGTCTTCGGCCATACCCAAATCGGCCAAACTCAAGGGCTTCGCCGTGGCCGCCAGAAGTCGCATCTCAACCTTTTCGCCGTAAAAAGTCGGCATAATCGCGACGCGTATATCCACCGTCTGGTTTTCCAGTTTGAATTTCAGCCGGCCGTCCTGGGGTTTTGAATGTTCGTCAATCTGCAGGTTGGAAAGGATTTTGACGCGCGCCACGAGGCCCGCGTGCACTTCCCTGGGCATATTGAGTATTTCGTGGAGCACGCCGTCAATGCGAAACCGAATCAAAAGCGCGTCGGAAAGAATTTCAAAATGGATGTCCGAGGCGCCCAGCGACGCCGCGTAAGCGATTATGGAATCAACTATGGTTATGATGGGGAGCTCTTCGGCGGCCTTGCGAAGGTCTTCGCCGACGCGCCGGGCCATTGAAGCGCGGATGTTCTCCTCAATGATTTTCCTGAAATCCGCGGCGATGTCGCGCTTGTAAAGCGAAAATGTCAAATTCAATTCCTTGGCGCCGGCGAGATGCGGCTCAATCGCGAAGCCGGTTTTCTGGCGCAGGAATTCAATGGTTTCCAGGTCGCCCGGGTCCTCCATCGCCACCTTAAGAGCGTTGTCGACTTTCTCAAAAACCGCCACCCGTTTGGCGCGGCTGATTGATTCGGGAAGGATTTCCAGGGTTTTCTTGTCTATGACGCGCTTGGCCAGCCCAGCCAGCGGCACCTGCAGGTAAGAACCGATGATTTCAAAAAGATAATCCTCGGTGACGAGCCCCCGGCTGACGAAGATGTCGGTTATTTCCTGGCCGGTTCGCCTGGATTCTTCCGCGGCCGACGCGAAATCCCGCTCGGTGACGAGATTGGAATCAAGAAGGAGTTTTTTGAGGACGTCGGCGGAAAGCTTCATGGAAATTCAAAATTCGTCGTCAAATTCTAAATTGCCCCAACCCGACGATTTGCGCCAGTTTTCCGCCCCAAAAGAAAACCGCGATTGCCGCCGGAAGCCAGAAATAAAGGAAACTCAGGCGGAACTCGGGGATTGCTTCGTCGGCCTTTGGCCTCCTCGCAATGACAAATTGGCAGGCGAGCCGGCCGAGATGAAAAAGGACGCCCGGGATTAAAACCAATCCCAGAAACAAAATCCAGTTCGGCCAGCCGACGACAAGCGCCCCGAGACAGGCGAGATACGGCTCTTCTTCGTAAAAAAACCTGCCCCGGAAAAACCGGTTAAGAAGGACAATCGCGAAAAACAAGCCGGCGGCCACGGCAACGGCGAAAACTTCGTCTTTGGCGAACCTCAGCCAGCCGTAGCCCAAGAAATAGGAAATCGGGGAATAGGGCGGCAAAAGATGCTTGGACAGGGCGTCGTTCAGCCACAAATGATACTGGCCGTAAAATTCCAGCCCGGTTTTTATCAGCCGGACTCCCAAAACCGCGAGAATCCCAAAACCGACGAACCGCGAAGCGAAAAGGGGCGAAATTTTCGCGGAAAATTTCGCCCCCATCTGGAGCCCCAAAAACAATATCAGAACCGCCCCGAAAATCAGCCAAGGCAGGAATTCCAAAACGAAATAAGAAATCAGAAATTCAAACATGGCTTTTTCGGATAAAACGCGAAGTCGAAATCCGGTTTATATAGGCCAGGCCCCGTATGTCGTCAACACGCTCGCGGCCGGATAAATATTGGGTTGCGTGTAGACCTCTAAAACGCTTGTGGCTTGGCCGCCGTCCGCGACCATCGGAGCGGCGCCGGCATTGTAGGCGTTGGCGGCGTTGCCGACGAAATACAAGGATTCCAGCCGGGCTGTCAGCAAAAAAGTGAAATTCGCATTATTACAGGAGTAGGTGTAAAAGAGACGCTGGGCCGGAAGACCGGGAGCAGTGGGACAGCTGTTGACCGGGTCAACAGGCAAACCGCCCAAAGGCGAACGGGTGCTCATTGAGTCAAGGTTTACCGGAACCCAGCCCTGGTCGTTGGTGAAGGCCAAGCTGGCGGTAGTGGCATGCCGAACGCTTGTTGTAGCAGTATCAACGCATGGAGTAGTTATGCCTCCCACTGGAGGAGTTGGGTTCGCCAGACTGGTTATG
>CAZICC010000091.1:0-2971 GCA_964537645.1 uncultured Candidatus Saccharibacteria bacterium
GACACCCAACCGCGCGGCCACGCCGACCGCGGCGGCAGCCAAAGCCGCGTAAACATTCTGTTTACCGAACCGTCCGGAAAGGCGCATGGGCACGAAACTTCCGTCGTAGTTTATTTTGAAATTCGTGCCGCCAGGCGAAAAAGGGCCGGGCGGTTCTATTTCATAATTGGTCGCGAGAATTTTAGCCCCTTCGCCGAAACCATAAGTCAAAATACGCGCCTCGGTTCTCTCCCGCATGTCAAAAACCGTCGCGTCGTCGTAATTCAGGATTGCCCGGCCGTGAACAGGCAAAACTTCCACCAGAATCCGTTTTTCGCGCGCCACCGATTCCGGACCGGCGTAAAATTCCACGTGCACCGGAATTTCGCCGACCGCCGTCACCACCGAAATTTCCGGTTTGACAAAATTAGTGAGATAACGGATATCGCCGGGTTTATCCGCGCCCATTTCCAAAACCAGGATTCGCGGATACCTGAAAGGCAATAAAATCAACAGGAACGCCTTTAAATAATTCCAGAACCATAAAAAAACATTCCTTTTGGCGTCAACTCCGCCAATAATTGTTAAAGGAACGCCAATTTCATTGTTATAATTTTTCTCGTTTTTTCTGACGCGGAAATACGGCTTCAAAACGGCGAAAATCGCCTCTTTTGCGGAAGTTTTGCCGACCGAACCGGTAATGGCCACGATGCGGGGCTTGTATTTCTTCAGCGCCAGGATGGCGGCTATCCTCAAAGTTTTTTGGATGAATCCACGCATAATTTGACTTACAGCTTACGACTTACAATCGTTATTGGTTGATAGTTGTTAGTCGTTGGTTATTACTCCGTTGGCGGTATCTGGTAATAGTCCAAAATGAATTTCGTCAAATCCCGGAAAACCGGCCCCACCGAACCCTCGGCCCACTGGATGCCTTTGGGCCTGTCCAATTTTACCAGAACCGCGAATTCGGGAGACAGGGCCGGCGCGAAGCCGATGAAGTTATGTATGGTTTCGCTTGAATAACCGCCCCGGCCGTCGGGAATCTGGGCGGTGCCGGTTTTTCCGGCAACGAGATACCCCGGCACCTGGGCGCGCCTCGCCTGGCCGTTTTTTACGACCGAGGCGAGCATCGCGCTGATTTTCGCCGACGCCTGTCCGGAAATCGCCTGTTTTTGGATTCGGGGCGCGATTTCCTCGATCCGACCGTTTCCGTAATCGATTTTTTCCACGACATACGGCCGCATAATCTTTCCGCCGTTCGCCAAGGCGGCCACGGCCCGGATAAGTTCCAAAGGCGTGACGGCGATTCCCTGGCCGAAAGAAGCGGTGGCGAAATTAACGTCCTGTTTTCCGGAGAGTCCCGGCATTTTGCCCTTAACCTCGGCCGGCAAATCAACGCCGGTTTTTTCGTCAAAGCCGAAAGTCCGCAGGTATTCTCTGAATAAATCCTTGCCGAGCCGCTGCTGGACGAACACCGCGCCGGTATTCAGGGATTCTTCCAAAACTTTTATCATATTCGCCGTCCCCCTGCCTTTGCCGTCAAAATTTTTAATGGTGTAACCGCCGAATTTCAGCGCCCCAGCGTCGTTGTAAATCGTCTCCGGCGTAACCGCGCCGGCGTCCAGCCCGGCGGCCATGGTAACCGCTTTTACGACCGAACCGGGTTCGTAAATCGCTTGGGTGGCCGCGTTCAGGAAAACGCCGACCTTTTCTTTGCCGTATTCGTTGGGATCAAAATTCGGCCAATTCGCCAGGGCCAGGATTTTTCCGGTTAGCGTTTCCATAACGATAACCGTCCCTCCCGCCACTCCCCATTTTTCGGCGGCTCCGGCCAAAAGTTTTTCGGCTTCCATTTGGATATTAAAATCAACGGTTAAGATCAGATTGGCGCCGTCCCGGGCCGGCGTGATGTTCCGGCCATCGGGCCCGAAAATCCAATAACCCTGCGCGTCTTTATCGCCCCGAAAAATTCCCGGATTTCCCGCCAATAATTCATTGTAATATTCTTCCAGGCCGTACTGCCCGGCAATTTCATCGCTGTTTTTTGAAGTCGTAAAACCTATAAGATGGGAGGCTAATTTGCCCGCCGGATAAAAACGACCGCCTTCTTTATCCAGGTAAATTCCATGCTTTTTGAGATTTTTCAAAGCGCCGACTTCTTTGGGGGTAAGTTTTTTTTTGAGCAATTCGTAGGGGTCGTCCGGTTTGGAAATTTTGGCGAGAATTTCCGCCTGGTCAAGTTTCAGAATGGCCGAAAGCTCGGCCGCCAATTCTTCGGGATTTTTTATTTCCCTCGGCGCGGCGAAAACAACGTCGAAGTCCTTGTTGACGGCCAGAGGAAGAAACTCGCCGAATTTGTTTTGCGCGAAAATCTCGCCGCGGCGGGCCGATAAAATTTTGGAAAACTGATGCTGGGATTCGGCTTGCGCCAAAAAATATTCTCCCTTGTTGACTTGAAGAAAAAACAGGCGACTGCTGACAGCCGCCCCGCCCAAAACCGCCGCGAAACATAAAACGTAAATCCTGATGTTTTTCATGGATTGGCCAAAGCGAACGAACCGTCTTTATCAATATTAATATATTCTATTTTGTCTATGGCCACGAGATTCAACGGGGCGACCAAACTTCGGATATCCGGCGCGGTCCGCCGACTGGCGGCCTCAATTTCAAGAATTTGATTCCGACTTTTCAATTCTTCCAATTTTTTATTGAGCGTCCGGAGTTCGTAAGCGCCTCCGACTATATCGTTGATGGCGAAAACATAAAGCGCCGAAAACGCTAATAAAACTCCGGCCGCGACGAAAGAAATAAACCGACGCCCTCTTTTCTCTTTGTTAATCCGGGCGTCGCGGACCCGCGAGGAAACACTGACGATGTCGGCATTGGCTAAAGTATAATAAGTCATCAATTTGACCTACGGCCTACGACTTGCAACTTACGACGGATTTCTGTCGTTAGTCGTTGGTCGTTAGTTAATTTGGGCGGCTCT
>CAZICC010000092.1:0-2963 GCA_964537645.1 uncultured Candidatus Saccharibacteria bacterium
TAGGAGCTGACGTTAATAAAGGTTTGGGAACGGGTGTTGGCGTGAAAGCGGGAGTAGGGGTAAAAATGGGAGCAGGAGTTAACGCGGGCGCGGGGGTAATCAAGGCGAAAGGCGAAGGAGTCGGTACGGCAGTCGGCGGCGCAACCGGCTTTTTGCCCAATAATAAAAAACCGCCGGCCGCTAAAACCAAGGTAATCAGCGAAGCGGCGGCGATTAAAATCGGTTTTCTGTTGGCGGAAAAAAGGGTTTTAATTTTGTCCGAAGAAAAAACTTTTAATTTTTCCGAAAAAAATATCCCTAATCTTTTCGGCGCGGAAGGGCCTGCCGGCGTTTTGGCGGCCGGCGCGACCTCAACTTGCGGGAAGATTCCGGGCTCGGGAAGCGGCGGCAAAATTTCGGGGGGAGGAGCGGAAATGGCGGGCCCGGGAGGCGCCGACTCCGGGAATGGTTGTTCGGGAAATCCAGCTTCGTCTTCCGGCTTCGGCGCGACAAACCGGAAAAAAGGAATTTTCGGGCCGAAAAAACGGTTCAATAAATAAACAAGGGGGAGTAAAACCAATAACAACAAGCCGATTAAAAAACCGGGCAGGCCCCGCGGTTCGTAATCAGAAAGAACGAAATACGCCGCGAGCAAAACCAAGGTAATAAAAAGATAGACATACCAATAATCCCAAACGGAAACGGGATTTTGGGGTTCAGCCGCCAATTGGGCGCCGATCTTGCCGGAGAGAACCGAATCGTAAACGCCGTCAAAATAGAAAAAATTTAAAAAAACCGCGATGGCGACAAACAGGATTAAAAGTAATTTAAGCCGATTCATAAAAACAAATATATTTTGACGGAATTGCTTTGATATTTGACGGAATTTCACAGAATTTTATTTCCGAGTTCTTCCGTCTTGTCCCGAATGGATCCCTTTGGGATATCCGCGTTCTTCTGCCTGATTTTCGGTACTTTTTGAAATCAGCGGCACGAAAACAAAACCCGGATATTCTCTGGCCTCGAAATTTTCCTCGTCAATTTTCGTCAAAAGCAGAATTGAATTCTCCACGGGAGCCACGAGGCGCCCCCCTGTTTTCAATTGTTCGCGCCACGCCGAAGGAATTTTCTTCCCGGAAGCGGCCGCTATTATCCGGTCGTATGGCGCGTGTTCTTTGAGTCCTTGGGTGGCGTCCCGGCAGAAAAAAACCAGCCGGCCTTCCTTGACGAAACCGTATTTGTCCGCGTTCGCCCTGCCGGATTGACAGAGTTCCGGAATCCGCTCAACGGCGAAAACCCGGCCGGATTTGCCGACGATTTCGCCGAGCAGCGCGCTCGCCCAACCGGAACCCGAGCCGATATCCAAAACCCTGTGCCCTTTTTTAGGCGCCAAAAGCTCCATCATAAAAGCCACGGTATATGGCTGGGAAATCGTCTGACCGAAACCGATGGGCAGGGCCTCGTCTAAATCGGCGAGCATCGCCGATTCCGGAGGCAGAAAATCAACCCGCCTGATTTTCCTGAACGCCTCCATGATGGCCGGGGTTTTAAGAACGCCTTTTTTGACGAGATTATCAATAACGGAACCCACCCTTTCATTTTAAACCAAAGAGGAGCAAATTAAAAGGGAGTCAAACGCCTCCCTTTTTGCTTTCATTTTATTTTGATCGGAACGTCGGTTCCGCTTTCTTTTTCTCCCGATTCAACCGGGATTTTTTTCCCGGAGGGAGCCGGAACAACGGCAGGCAAACGGATTTCACGACCGCCCTCTTTCGGCTGGCCGGCGGCCGCCGACGCGGCTCGCCGAGACAACCTTTTTATTTTCACTTCTTTATCTTCTTTATCTTCCACGGTCAGAAACACCTGGTCTCCGGGACCGATGCCGCCCTCGTCGGGCCCTTTCATCGCCAGAACGCTTAACGGCTCAAGAATATGTCCTTTGACGAGTCTCTGAATGGGCCTCGCGCCCATGATTTTGTTGAACGGGTCGCTGGATTCGTCCAGGATAAAATCCTTCAGCCGCTTGGAAAAATAAAGTTTCAAGCCGTCAATGCGGCCGAGTTTTTGCTCCACTTCCTTCAGGCGCATTTCCAGGATGCCGGCCAAATCCCGCCGCTCCAATTCCTTGAAAACTACGATATTTTCCTTGCCGACGCGGCCGAGGAATTCGGGGATGCCGCGGAAAAAATTTTCCATTTCATCCAGGGTCGTGCGGTAAATGAGCTTGCTGATGTCCTCGAAAGATTCGTGAATGAATCCGGGCTGGCCTTTGCCCGAAAGAATATCCTTTAACTTTTCGGCGCCGATATTGGAAGTCATAAAAATGTAGGAATTGCGGAAATTGGTGATTGAACCGTCGCTCAAAGAAAGCCGGGCTTTGTCAACAATGTCAAAAAGATGAGTGAACAAAGTCCGGTGAGCTTTCTCTATTTCGTCAAAAAGAATGATGGAAGGATAACCGTCGGGACCGCGGTGTTCCGCCAGAATTTCCTCTTCGCGCGTCTGCAGGCGAAAGAAACGCTCCGTCTCCATATGATTGCGCGGCCGCCCGAACCTTTTCTTCAAAAGCCTGATATTCTCCAACTCCTCTTTGGCGGAAGCGGGCAATGTTCTGTAAAAACCGAAAGAGTCAATTTTCTCTTGCGCCAGCATGGCCACGTCGTCGTTAAAGCCGACATAACCGGGGGGAGAACCCACCAGCCGCGACACTTCGTGACGCTCGGAAAACATGTTGCAGTCAATATAAGTATAGGCGTCCAACTCGCCGAACATCAATTTTGCCAACACTTCCACGAGATGCGTTTTCCCCACGCCCGTCGGACCGGCAAAAATGAAGACGCATTTGGGCTTTCGCGGCTCGGAAAAGCCGGCTTCCGCGAGGCACAATTCGCTCACGACTTTCTTGACGGGCCTGTCCTGCGACACCACGTATTCGCGGAACCGTCTCTCCCAAAGGCGCATCTTGGCGCTGGGAGACTTGTAAT
>CAZICC010000093.1:0-371 GCA_964537645.1 uncultured Candidatus Saccharibacteria bacterium
CCGACACCGGCAAGAGCCGTCTTATCAAGCGGTTTCTGGAAAGGATCGCGCCGAGCGCCGAAGCCATTTTTGATTGGTGCCACGTTTACAACTTTCAGGAACCCGACCGGCCAAAAGCGGTATCGTTGCCCAAGGGCAAGGCCGGAGAGTTCAAAAATGACGTTTCCGACTTGATCGCGGTCTTGCGAAAAAACATCCCGCCCTTTTTCGAGACCGCCGAATGGAAACAAAAAGTATCCCAAAATCTTTTCGGCATCCAGGTATTGAGGGACGCGATTTTGAGCTTTTTGGGCGACAAGATCAAAGATTTCGGTTTCAAGGCGCAATACAGGCCGGGCAAAGGATTGCGGTTCGCGCCCGTTGAACTGTTG
>CAZICC010000093.1:381-2954 GCA_964537645.1 uncultured Candidatus Saccharibacteria bacterium
AAAATCTCGACCAGAAGGATCAAGAGGAAATATTTAAATCTCTGGCGCCCGAAATCGTAATCCGTTTCACGAAGATGGGAGAGGCGCTGAAAGAAGACATAACCAGCGCTCAAGACCGATTGAATCAATTGGAGGCCGACGCGGAAAAAGTCATTAACGAACTCAGGGCCGAAGAAATGCCGAATTTCATCTCCAATTTTACCCAGAATCTGCGCGGAAAATACGGCGGCTTCAAGGACGTCCCCGGCTTTCTTGATTCTTTGGCGCTTGATGTTGCCGAGAATTTGGAACAGTTTCTGAAAAATTCCGAAGAAGAAGAAAAAGAAATGATTATCGGATTTCCGAATCCGATAACAAGGACCGATTCAGAGGAATTTTTCAATCGTTACGCGGTCAATATTCTTGTGAGCAATTCGCAAACGGAGAAAGTTCCGATTGTCGTGGAAACCAATCCCACGCATTCCAATCTTTTCGGAAGCATCAAATCCGAAATGAAGAACGGCATTCTCGTGACCAGTTTTTCCAACATCAAATCCGGGGCGTTGCACCGGGCGAACGGCGGCTACCTGATTATTCCGGCCCACAACCTTTTCAAGCAGCCGTTTTTCTGCTGGGAAAGCTTGAAAAGGACCATTAAAGACCAGGAAATCAGGATTGAATCTCCCATGAGCAGCTATTTCGGCGGCGAATTAAAAAGTTTGGAGCCCCAGGCCGTGCCGTGGCGCGGCAAAATCATCCTTATCGGCGACGATTGGCTTTATCACCTTCTTTACCATTACGACGACCAGTTCAAGAATATTTTCAAAGTAAAGACGGAATTGAAAGAACGGACCGAACGAACCCCGAAAATGATTCTGGACGTCGTTTCGGTCTTGGCCGCTTTTTGCGCCAAGAACAGCCTGCGTCCTTTTGACAAGGCCGCGGCCAGTCGCCTCGTTGAATACCTATCGGAATTGGCCGAAAGCCAGAAAAAACTTTCTTTGCGTCTCGGCGAGGCGGAAAACGTCTTAAAGGAGGCGGATTTCTGGGCGGGCGAGGCCAAAAAACCCGTCATCACCGGCCGGGAAATCAGCAAGACCCTGAGGAAAAAGGCCGAGCGCGTCAATCTGATGGAAGACAACCTTCTGGAATACCTGAAAGACGAAATAATCAAGATTGACGTGGACGGCGAGGAGCCCGGCCAAATCAACGGTTTGGTGGTTTACAAATTCAGCGACCAGTATTTCGGCCTTCCCGAACGAATCACGGCTCAGGCCGGAATTGGCACAAAAGGCGTCATCAACGTTGAGGAAGAATGCGAATTGGCCGGCAACATCCTGATTAAATCCTTCCACATCATCGCCGGCTACCTTCTGGGCCGTTACGGCCAGGAGCGGGAGATGTCGCTGAGCGCGAGCGTTTGTTTTGAACAAAGCTATCGTGGCTCCGACGGCGACAGCGCTTCGCTTGCCGAGCTTTGCGTCGTCCTATCGGCTTTAACCGGAATTCCGATTAAACAAAGCCTCGCCATCACCGGCTCCATGAATCAAAAAGGCAAAGTTCAGGCAATCGGTGGTGTCAATCATAAAATCAAGGGGTTTTTCAAGGTTTGCCACCTCAAGGGGCGGCTGACCGGAAACCAGGGAGTGATTATTCCCAAGGATAATGTGGACGGATTGATGCTTCCCCGAGAAATCGTCAGAGCAGTCAAAAGCGGCAAATTCCACATCTTCGCCGTCTCCACGGTTGAAGAAGCGATGAAATATCTGACGGGCCGCGATATGGAAGAAATTGACAAGGGCGTCGTAAAGCGGCTGAAAGAATTCAACGACACCCTGGAAGGCGGCAAGAAGAAGAGTAAAAATAAATAATTTTAAAGTCCCGACGCAACCAATGGTCGGGGCTTTTTTTATTTGTTTCCGCGTCATGATTTTGTTTGACGTGGGGATAAATATCCAAAAACCGCTTGATTTCAAAAGAAACTTGCGATAAGGTTAAGTAATATGCCCGACAAAAAAGATTTCGTTATTTCAGTTAACCTTTTGGGTAAGGAAATAGAAGAACTCTCTTACGAGAAAGAAGGAGAAAATCTTAAAATTTACCTCAAGCCGAAATATGGCCGTCTTTCTCCGTCCGACGTGGTCTGCGAAACGCCGCCCGGTCCGGCCGAAAACCCCGGTTTTTTGAAGCTATCCGGACGAATTATGGCGCGGCTCCAAAAAATCGCTTCTCCGGCTGTTTTTTGGAGCTTTGTCCCGGAAGAGGATTTTGCCAAAACCGGGACCGCGCCCGAGATTGTCGGGCCGGCGCTGGAAAGAATTAAAGAATATTTTGAAATCCCGACTTTGGCGGTTTTTTGGGAAGAGCCCCACAGTCCGACCGAGGTCAGGGGCGCCATTGTTTCGGAAAACGGGAATCTTCTGAATAAAATTTCCCAAAAAATCCCGGGTGAACTCCGGCAGGACATATTTTCCTTCAATCTGGGGGCCAAAAAACCGGAAGAAGCGATTAGAGTATTTTTTTGCTCACTAACAACTAACGACTAGCGACAAATAATCACCATAAGTTATTAGTTCAAATAATCTCTAATCTCA
>CAZICC010000094.1:0-2944 GCA_964537645.1 uncultured Candidatus Saccharibacteria bacterium
CGGCCCAAAAACTGGGCCTGCCGGTTTACCAGCCCGGAAGTAAAGCCGAACTCACCGCCTTTCTGAAAGACCTCCGGCCGGACCTCTGCGTGGTGGCGGCTTTCGGAATGATTCTGCCGAAAGAAGCCCTGGAAATTCCGAAATACGGCTTTCTCAACATCCACGCCTCCCTGCTTCCGCGCTGGCGCGGCCCCTCGCCGATACAGGCCGCGATTCTCGCCGGCGACGAAAAAACCGGCGTAACTATAATGCTGATAAACGAAAAAATGGATGAGGGGCCGGTACTGGCGGAATCCGAAATTAAAATTTCAAATTCCGAAACGGCGGAAGAACTTTCCAAAAAATTATCGGAGTCGGGGGCGGAACTGCTGGTTGAAACCCTGCCGAAATATTTGAACGGCGAAATCAAGCCGCGAAAACAAAACGACGTCGAGGCGACTTACTGCAAAATGGTCAAGAAAGAAGACGGAAAAATTGATTGGACGAAGCCGGCCGAATATATTGAACGAATGACCCGCGCTTACCGGCCATGGCCGGGAGCGTTCACCGAATTAAAATCGGGGATTTTGAAAATCATCAAGGCGCGAATCATTAAGGAAAACGGGCGTGAAGCCGGCGAAATGTTTTTAGCCAGAGACAAAAAACCCGCCGTGAAGTGCGGCGAGGATTCCCTGGTTCTGGAAACAGTCCAGCCCGAAGGCAAAAAACCGATGGCCGGAGAAGAATTTTTACGGGGACGCCGGGATATCATCGGCTCTACATCGGCAAATTAAAAAACCAGGTCTGAATTTTCAATCCGCCTTTTTCCCTGACGATAAAAACCGGCCAGGTTTCGCCCGTTGGAGGGTTTATAGGCAATCCGTTTTTCAAAATTTTCACCCGCGCCGCGTATCGCTCTCCTTCCCCGGAGAGAAAAGCCGGCCTGGAAATTTCCCCGATTTGATAATCGTCAACGTCGGTAAGCCATTCTTCGGAAAAAAATCCGGCGGCTTCCTGCGTCAAAAATTCTTCCAATTCTCCGTAATTTTTCTTTTCGCGGGCGTTTTTGTAGGCGTCAAGGTAACGGCCCAAAAACTCGCGGATTTCTTCCTCGTTGAATTCCCGGGGAATTTGAATTTTTTCCGGCGCCGCCGGGCCGGAAGACGGAAAAAACGCTCTTTTGGCGACAAGGAAAAGGCCGCCGCCGAGAAAAACCGCGAGCGCAATCGCGAAAATGCCTATTTTTTGGGATATGGCCAACACGGAAATTTTGGTGTATACTGGCTATTATGAATAATACCACGCCATTAACCGGCGAATCAACGCGGATATCGGAGCGAATTTTGAATTTGATCCGGATTTTTAAATTGCCCACGGCCTTTGAAGCCGGCGAAGGCGTCGGCCGCGTCAAGGTCCATCTGACGATTTCCAAACTCGCCTTCATTTACGAAAAAATACGCAACACTATTGACTACCGCGACGAACATCTTTTCCGCGTTTACGCCATCTTGCGCATTCTTAAGAGAAGGATTTTTTTTGAAGAAAAGAAAAGAAACCACGGCGAAACTCTCATTAAAGAGCTCGTCCGGGGCGGCTATCTGGACAACGACTCCCTGCCCGAAACAAAAATAGGCGAAGTGGACGCGCTGGTTGAAAAATATCTCGGCTTGATTAATCTTCTTCCCGTCCAAAAAACGGAAAGGGAGAAACGGCGACTTATTGACTGGACGATGACCCTGGCGGCCGGCGAAATTGAAGACAACCTGGTGCCCCAGCAAAGGATTCAATCGCTGGTTCATTTCATGTATTCCGCGATGAAAGAACGGATTGTTTTATTGGACGAGGGCTTCGGCGATAACGAAAAAAGCCTGCAAATTTTCATCGCCTGCCAGAGGGCGCTCACCAAGGCCGATTCAACGGCCCTGAACTACGACATTTTCAGGTGCTATTATCCGCAATGGCCGGGCCTTGCTTCCAATGCCCTGATAGCCGAGGCGGCCGCGAATCTGCCCCGGATAAAAATCGCCATTGAACGCCAAATCAACCATCCGGCGGGAAAACGGCTGTTCACGCTCTGCCAGAAAAACGCCGCCCCTTTTTTGATACTGGAAGACATTTTTTCCAAATATCCGGACAAGTCGGAAGAAATCCTTTCGTCCGCCGAGCTCTTTGAGGAATACATAAGGTCGGCCGCGAGCGAACGCTACCAAAAAATCCGCGCCATCCTCAAAAGAAGCGCTTGGCGGAGCGTCGTTTACATATTCATCACCAAAATGCTTTTGGCATTTTTGATAGAAATTCCCTACGATTATTACATTACCAAGCATCTTTACTGGCCCGCCCTCATAATCAACGTCTTTTTTCCGCCGGCCTTGATGTTCGCGATGGTCTCCTCGGTTCGCATTCCCAAAGAAGAAAACACCGTTGGACTCACCCGCGAACTGATGCACCTCGTTTACGTGGACGCCGGCGCCAAAACCCAATACAACAAAATCAAAGTTTTCAGCCGCCGGCCCGTCTTTTTGAGGATTATTTTCGGCCTCGTCAACGCGGCCCTCTTTACGGTTTCTTTCGGAGCCATCGTCTGGCTGCTCACGAAATTCAATTTCAGCGTTTTCAGCCAGGCTATTTTCCTGATTTTCCTGACGGCCATAAGTTTTTTCGCGGTCCAGATACGTCGTTCGGTCAATCAAATTCTGGCCGTAGAAAAAAGGGAAAATGCCCTCCATCTTGTTGCCGACCTTTTCGGATTTCCCATCGTGCAAGCCGGCCACTGGCTTTCGACGAAATTCCGCTCCATAAATCTTTTCGGTTTTTTCTTCGACGTCTTTCTGGAAACGCCCATCAAAAGTTTCATCGCCATCTCCGAGGAATGGACTTCCTATCTGAAGGAAAAAAAAGAAGAAATGCGAAATCCTTGAATCGGACAGCAAAAAACCGCCGGCAATACCGGCGGTTTTTTGCT
>CAZICC010000095.1:0-2893 GCA_964537645.1 uncultured Candidatus Saccharibacteria bacterium
CTTTGGGTTTGGCCGTTTTTTCTTTCTTGGATTTTTCGGATTTTTTAGGCATAAATTATTCACTCAATAATAAGGCGTTTGATGACCTTCGGCCTTTGACGGTTTTTGGGCAGCATTCCCAACACCGCGAGCCGCAAGGCGCGGCCCGAATCCTTTTTAATCTGCTCTTCGTAAGTTATTTTCTTCAGTCCGCGAGGATGGCCGGTGTGATGAATATAAACTTTTTGCTTCTTTTTTTTGCCGGTCAGTTTGATTTCGGCGATATTTTTGACGCGGACAACGACCTCCGATATCCTGTAAGGCAGGAAGTCCATCTTATTTTTTCCGCGCAAAAGCAAGGCGATTTCGCTCGCCAAACGACCCAAAATCTTATCCGACGCGTCTATTGTGTATTCCTTTTGCCGCATTGCTTAATTAATCCTTGATTAATTCAATAAAGGCCGTTTTCGCGCCGTCTTTTTTCCTGAAACCCGCCTTGGCGATTCTCGCGCAACCGCCTTCGCGATTCTTGAAGCGGGGCGCCAAATCGTCAACCAATTTTTTGGCCGCCGCCTTCGGCAATCTTTCCAGAAGCTTGCGGTAAACCGCCAGATTTCTTTCGGGGCCGCCGCCTTTTTGGGAACGGCGCGCGAAGCCGACGAGTTTATCAACTATTCTTTTCATCTCTTTGGCGCGCGCCTCGGTAGTCAAGATTTTTTCGCGCATAATCAAATTGGCCGCCAAACCCTTCAGAAAGGCGCGCCTTTGGCCTTTTCTCCTCCCGAATTTTCTGCCTCGCTTCAAATGCCTCATAACTTTTGCCGCGCAAAAGAATTTCTAATTTCCAATTTCTAATTTCCAAACAATAAAGGAAAATTATTATTATTCCCGCTCTTCTTTCAAACCTAAACCGAGTTTTTTAAGGGCTTTTTTGATTTCCTTGATGCCCGCCTCCCCCATTCCCTCCAATTCTGCCAATCCTTTTTCGGCGTAACGACTGAGGCCGCCGGCGGTCCTTATGCCGTTTTTCGCCAGAGCGTTAACGGTCCGCAAAGACAATTTCATGTCTTCTATTCTCGTTTTTGCTTCTTCCGGCGCTTCTTCTTTTTTCGGCTTTGCCGATGCGACGGCCCCGTCCTCTTCCGGCCCCTCGATTTCTTCACTTTCGGCCAGCGCCCCGAATTGGTTGACGAGAATCTTTGCCGCCTGCTTCAAGGCTTCTTCGGGAGAAATCGTGCCGTCAGTTTCAATATGAATACGCAGCCGGTTGTAATCGGTCCTGTCGCCCACCCGCATATTTTCCACTTCATAATTTATTTTTTTAATCGGCGCGAAAATCGCGTCAACGGCGATGTTCCCGACCGCCAGTTTTTCCTTTCTGCGGGCTTCGGTCGGAACATAACCCCATCCCTTTTCCACGACCGCTTCCATTTCCAGATTGGCGCGCCTGTCGGTCAAAGTGGCGATATGCTGTCCGGGATTGACGATTTCCACCTGAGAGGGCGCTTCGAAGTCGCCGGCTTTGACCTCCTTTTCCCCTTTGGCCTTCAGGGAAATCGTCTGGGGGTCGTTGCCGTAAATCTTGAACCGGATTTCTTTCAAATTCAGAATCAATTCAACCACGTCCTCAATGATGAAAGGAATGGTGGAAAACTCGTGGTCGGCGCCTTTTATTTTGACGGAAACGACGGCCGCGCCCGGAAGCGACGACAAAAGCACCCGGCGAAGGGCGTTGCCCAAAGTAAGGCCATAGCCCGGATAAAGGCCCTCAATTTCAAAAACCGCCTCGTTGTCTTCCTGGCGAATCACTTTTGGAGGAATGGGAAGGGAAATCATTATTTGACTTACAACTTACAACTTACGACTTACGACAATTTGTTGTTAGTCGTCGGTTGTTAGTCGTCGGTTATCTAGAGTAATATTCCACTATTAAATCCATCTTGAAATTGGCGCCAATGTCATCCGGCTGGGGCGGGCGCAAAATCTTCGCCTTCAGCTTTTCCCTGTCCAAATCAATCCAGGAAGGCGCTTGATATTTTTTCAAAACCGCCTTCAATTCCGAAAAAGGAAACTTGGATTCGGCGGACGGACGAATTTCGACGACATCGCCTTTTTTCGTTTCGTAGGAAGGAACGTCAACTCGCCGGCCGTTGACCAAAAAGTGGCCGTGGCCGACAAGTTGACGGGCCATGCCGCGCGAAGAGACGAAGCCCGCGCGGAAAACCGCGTTATCCAGCCGGGATTCCAATTTTTGGAGCAAAATTTCCCCGGTATTGCCGCGCCGCCTGGAGGCGTCAACGAAATATTTCTTGAATTGCCTCTCGCGCAAAAAATACGTGTTTTTAACCTTTTGTTTTTCGGCCAGCAACGTACCGTATTCGGAAACGTTTCTCCTGCCGCCCTTGCCGCGCACTCCCGGCCGGTAGGGCTTTTTCACCATCGCGCATTTCGGGGAATAGCAACGCTCCTTTTTCAAAAAAAGTTTTTCTCCGACTGCCCTGCATTTTTTGCATTTTGCGTCTAACATAGAAATATTATCCGGATGCCGCGAATTTTTATCCCAATCTGCGAATATCTATTGAATCTAAATCCTGATTATCAAAAATCCATTCGTTGATTAGGATAGTAACTTTACACTCTCCTCACCTTTTTCGGCCGACAGCCGCCGTGAGCGACCGGCGTTATATCCTTGATGGAAATAATATTCAAACCGTGGGTGGCCAACGACCTGATGGCCGATTCCCTGCCCGAACCAACTCCGCTGACGAACACGGCTACGTCCTGAAGGCCGGTCTTTTTGACTCTGAAAACCGCCGCCTCGGCGACGCGGGAAGCCGCGAACGGAGTCGCTTTCTTGGGGCCCTTGAAACCCAAAGCGCCCGAAGAAGACCAGCAAATCGCGTTGCCCTTTTCG
>CAZICC010000096.1:0-2880 GCA_964537645.1 uncultured Candidatus Saccharibacteria bacterium
GTGGTGGAAGCCGGAATTCATGAAATTCGGCGCCCGGAAAGCGATGGAAATCGTCAAATGCCGCGGTTCATCGGAAGAAATTTCCGAAGCGAAAGAAATCTTCAACAAACTGGATGCCCTGAAATAAACAATGAAAATATTCAAAAAGCAGCCGGTAAACGGCTGCTTTTTATTCCTGTTTTTCGCGAAGCTATCCGAAAACTTGACTTTCGGGCTTTTTTTATTTTAAAATGCAGCAAAACGGTACATTAAAAACTTTTGGAAAATATCCGGACGAACCGCGATTGACGAAAATAACGCGAGGATAGCGGAAAGTAGCCGAAAATCTTTAATTTTGAAATTTTGAAAGGAGCGCAAAAATGTCCGAACTCCGCCGCGACCCGATAACCAAAAGATGGGTGATTGTTGCCGCCGGCCGGGCGAAAAGGCCGGAACACTTCAAAAAGGAGCCGAAATCGGCCAATGCCGGCGCTTCCTGCCCTTTTTGCCCGGGCAACGAATCAAAAACGCCCCCTGAAATCAGGGTTTATCCCAATCGCAAGCCGTCCAACACCCCTGGTTGGCAGGTCAGGGTCATTCCCAATAAATTCAACGCTGTCGGCATTGACGAAACGCTTAAAACCCAGCCACTGGGAGTTTACCTGACGATGACCGGGTACGGCGCCCATGAAGTTTTCGTGGATTCGCCGCAACACGATGTTTTGTTTGAAGACCAATCTCTGGAACACCTGATGCTGGTCATTTCCAGTTTCAAGGAACGCTTGCTTGACCTTTACCAAGACGAACGAATGAAACAAATCATCATTTTCAAAAATCACGGGGCCGAGGCCGGGGCTTCAATAGCGCATCCTCATTCCCAGCTGATTACTTTACCGGTCGTCCCCATCCATCAAAAAGAAGAAATGAAAGGCGCGATGGAATATTTTGACAAAGAAAGGTCTTGCGTTTGGTGCGACATTATCAGGCAGGAGCTCTTCATGAATATAGAAATTTTCGACGAGGCCGGGAATAAAATCAAAGCCGACCCGCCGAAGGAACGGTTGGTCTGGGAAAATCCAGGTTTCGTGGCGTTCTCGCCTTTCGCTTCCCGTTTTCCGTACGAAATTCATCTGGTTCCCCGCCGGCATTCCCATTTTTTCGGGAACATCGGCGACGGCCAAAATTCCCAGGAAATCAGGGATTTGGCCGAAATTTTCAAGACGGTGATAAAAAAAATGAACACCGCCCTGAAAGAATTATATCCCGAATCGGTTCCTTACAATCTGGTGCTGCACACTTCGCCGAATATAAACTCCATCAATTCCAAGGAAAACAGCGAAAAATTCAAAACGATAAAATCCGATTTCCATTGGCATTGGGAACTTTATCCCGTGCTTTCCACGCCGGCCGGATTTGAAAAAGGGAGCGGATTTTACATCAATATCATCCCGCCGGAGCAGGCCGCCAAAGCCCTGCGCGAGGCCGAAGTCGGATAGAAAATAAAATTGAACTGGCGCTTCGGAATAAATCCGAAGCGCTTTTCTTTAGGTTGATTTCCCCGCTTTTTTATTGTATTATTATTTGAAACGGCCTCATCGTCTAGTCCGGCCCAGGACGCATCCCTCTCACGGATGAAACAGGGGTTCAAATCCCCTTGAGGCTACTGATTTTAAAATGAAATTTACTATCCACGATTTGAAGTTTGGTCTGTATTTCAAGGAAGCGTTTTTGTTCGTCGGAGTTCAGACCCTCGGCCTTTGGACGGCTTTGCGAATAAAATCTTTTATCCGGGAAACGGGGATGGAGCCGCCGGCTTATCCCTGGTGGCTTTTTATCGCTTATTTCGCCGCCGCCACGGTTTTTATGCTCATTTTCATCCGGTTTTCGCGCCGCGGCGTTTTTTTAAAGATTTTTTTCGCGCTTTCGCTTTTCGTCGGCATGCAAATCGTCGCCGGTTTTATTTTGCCGCCGCTTCTTTCGGTTGCCGTCCCCCTGACGCTGACCGCCGCCTATTTTCTCAATCCTTCGGTCTGGCTGCACAATATTATTTTAACGGTATCCGTCGCCGGCATCGGGGGGCTTTTGGGAATTAATTTCAATCCCAGAGGCGCGGTCATTATCCTTGCCATTCTGGCGCTTTACGACTATTGGGCGGTTTATAAAACCAAACATATGGTAAAAATGGCCAAATCCTTCATAAAGGAATCCGTTGTCCCGGCGATTATCCTGCCCTCCGGCGCCGGCGGCTGGAAGACGCGCGTGAAAGAGGCGAAGCCCGGCGGGGATTTTTACTTGCTGGGTTCCGGCGACCTGTTTTTCCCCTTGCTTTTGTCTTCGTCGGCTCTTTCCATCGGCATTTTAAACGCGGTTTTTGTCGGCGTTTTTTCGCTTTTGGGTCTTTTTGTCACTCATTTCATCTTCGTCTTTCAGAAAAAAAGGGCGTTTATGCCGGCCCTGCCGCCCATCGCGGCAATGAGCATACTGGGATTGCTGATTTCTTTACTTTTTAACAAATAAAAAAACAAATGGCGGCGATTTTTTTGAAATTAAAAACGGCTTGTAAAGGCCTGGGGGGTTGGATGGCGATTTTCTTTTCCCGTCTTTTCTGGAAGGATAAAATCGTTCTTTTGGGGCTGGGCGCGGCTTTGTTTTTGAATTTGATTCTATGCCTTTTGCTTTATCTCAAAACTCCCGATTCAAACCTGCCATTGATTCTACACTATTCCGCTTATTACGGAGTGGACTTTTTGGGCAAGGGTTCCAGAATTTATTCTTTGCCGGCAATCTTGCTGGTTTTCATCCTGATTAACCTGGTTCTTGCCTATTTTTTCTACAAAAAAGAAAAACTCGTCAGTTATTTCTTCATTCTGTCGCTGCCGGTCATAGCCGTTTTCCTTTTGC
>CAZICC010000097.1:0-1464 GCA_964537645.1 uncultured Candidatus Saccharibacteria bacterium
GCGTTAATACCGTTTTTTTGATAAATGGCGTTATGCAGCGCCGGGCTCAAAGAATGGCCGAGCGGCCAGCCGATAACGGCGTTTAATCTTGTTTTTGGCGAAATAATCACAAATATTTTTCGGCCAGCAGGCGGACGGCCTCAATATACCCTTTTTCTTTTTTTCCCCTTATCCGGGCCACGCAAGCCGGCGCAACCACCGAAATTTTCCTCCAGTCCTCGCGATTCTCAATATCGGACAAATGCACTTCAACGCAAGGCAGGCCGGCATCCAATAGCGCGTCGTGCAAAGCGTAACTGTAATGGGTAAACGCTCCGGGATTAATGATGATCGCCGAGGCCTGCGGACTTTTTTTCTGAAGCCAGTCAATCAACGCTCCCTCGTGGTTGGATTGATAATTTTCCGTCTCACAATCCAGTTTTTTTGCTTCTTTCGCGACCAATTTCTCGATCTCGGACAAAGTCAAGCCGCCGTAATGTTCACGGTCGCGCCGGCCCAAAATGTTCAAATTGGGCCCGTGAATCAAAAGTATTTTTCTGCGACCAGTCATACCTGTTGCCGCAACTTTGATAAAATTAAATCATATTTTAAGACGTTTGGCAAGTTTGACGATTTCATCCGCGGCATCTTTCGGCTCGCCGTTGTTTTCAATAACGCAAGAGGAAATTTCCCGGTAAACTTTTTCCCTTTCCTCCCATAGGCGCAGAAAAAAAATCCAAGGGTCTTCGTTCGAAGGGAAAAAAGCCGGACGGCCGGCAGCCATGATTCTTTCGTAGACTTTTCTCTTGTCGGCGGCAATGAGAATGACGCAATGTCCCTTCATTAAATCCCTATTGACCCGCGGCACCGGCGCGCCGCCTCCCACGGCAATGACGGAATCGTGATATTCCCGCAAAACTTGCCGCAAGGCGCCTCGTTCCAATTCGCGAAAATAATCCTCGCCGTATTTTTGCATAATTTCCCGGCAAGCGAGATAAACGCCTTCCTGGAGCTCATAACGCTCAATGATGACGTCGTCCAAATCAATGAAACTCTTCCTCAAGGCCAACGCGACGAGGCGGCCGATAACGGTTTTTCCGACTGATTTAAAGCCGATTAGAATGAAATTTCTCATTAAATTATTTTTTGACGCCGATTCTCGCTCCAATTTTCCGCATCGCTTCCGAAAAATCCGGGAAAGTTTTTTTGACGCTTTCGGCCGAATCGATTAACGTTCTTTCTTCGGCAAGAAGTCCGGCTACCGTCAAGGCCATAACCGTCCGGTGGTCGCCGCAGCCATCCACCGAAGCGCCGAGCAACTTGCTTTGAAAAATTATTAAGCCGTCCTTTTTTTCCATTATCCGCGCGCCCATCCGCCTAAGACCTTCGGCCATGGAACGGAGCCGGTCAGTTTCTTTCAGTCGAGCTTGTCCGACGTTAAAAATTTCGGTCGCGCCTTCGGCCTGCGTCCCTATAACCGCCAAG
>CAZICC010000097.1:1474-2874 GCA_964537645.1 uncultured Candidatus Saccharibacteria bacterium
CCATTCCGGAAGGCGGCCAGGACCGCCAACGTGGGAACCAAATCGGGAATATCGGCGCAATCAACTTTTACGCCATTCAACTTTTTTCCTCCACGAACCTTTATTTCCGAACTCCCGATTTCAATATCCGCGCCCATTTCCCGCAGAATGCAAACCAATTGTTTATCGGCTTGCCTGTCGTTCATATCCAAACCCCTAAAGATTATTTCGCCCGGAATTAAAGCGCCGGCGGCCAAAAAACAAGAAGCCGAGGAAAAATCGGCTGGAATCGTTTTGACGAAAGGTTTGTATGCCTGCCGACCTTTGACTTTATAAATATCTTCATTCCCTTTACGCTCGTGCCGATATTCTATGCCCTGCTCGTCAAGCCAGGCCAAAGTCATTTCCGCGTAAGGACGCTCGCGCAGGTTTAATACAGACACTTCCGAATCTTCGGGCGCCAACGGCAAGGATATCAAAAGACCTGAAAGGTACTGAGATATGAAGCCGTCAACGCTGGTTTTTCCGCCCAGCAGCCGACCAAAAACTTTCAAAGGAAAAACGGAATTGCCGTTTTTTGGCGCCACGGCCATCCCCAAATTGATCAAGGCGCTCGCCAAGGGAAGAACCGGCCGGAGGCGCATTTGTTCGCCGCAATCAAGAAAAATCTCTCGCGCTTCGTTTTTCCTTAATCCCAAGGCGGGCAAAATGAAATTGGCGGTTATGCCAGAATTGCCCGAATTAATCGTTTTTCTCCGTTCCGCCAGCGGCGCGCCGCGGCTTTTGACGACAAAGTTCCCGCTTTCGTCTTTCGTTATTTCGGCTCCCAAGCCGCGGCAAGCATCAACCGCGGAGCGCGTATCGCCGGAATCCAAAGGACGGAGCAAAACCGACCGCCCCTTGGCCAGCAAAGCGAAAACAAGGCCGCGGATGGTTTGGGATTTTGAACCGGGCGGCGCGACCTCGCCGGACAGCCATTCAGTTTTTACGACGACTATCTTCATGCTCAGCAGTGAAAACTTCGGATAAAAGCGCCGGAATTGTCCGCTCGCTTTTTAGCCGAAATCAGATTTGATTAAAACGCTTTTACCCGGCAATTCTGTTTCTTTTGGCGCTTTTTGGGGAATTAAATCCGGGGTTGGCGATTTTCCGATTTGTCATCGCTTTTTTTTAAATCAAGCAATTTGCCGAAAGGGGCCGAAGTTTCTACTGTCGGACACGCGCGTCTAAAATGATATTAACTCCGGATATCTCAACGAAGCAAGAGGTTTTGATTCTAAATTAAAAAACAAAAACCTTTAATCCGGTTTTTGTTTTAAAATAAAAATCTTGGCGTATCGGATATAAACCGATAAAAATTTTCAATAGGTGCCAGAACAATTGGCGTGGGAGCAGCTAGAATGGGAGGCGTGGGAGCCGTG
>CAZICC010000098.1:0-2868 GCA_964537645.1 uncultured Candidatus Saccharibacteria bacterium
CTTGTCATAATGTCGGCGACAAGTTCGGGCGGAGTTTCCTCAATCGCCGATTTCACCGCTTCAACCAGGGTCTGGACGGAACGGGCCATCGCCTTCCTTATCTGGCTGTCGTTGACAACCACTTCCCTCGGAAGGCCCGTTATCAAATCCCGGCCGCGCATGGGCGCTTCAAGGACATCGTCAAGCTTATAGGCCGAACCGATGGCGATTTTAACGTCTTCCGCCGTTCGCTCGCCCAAAAGCAATTTGAATTCATCCCGGCTGTAACGAATGATGTCGTCGTTGAGTTTGTCGCCGGCTATTCTCAAACTCTTGGAAACAACGATTCCGCCGAGCGATATGGCGGCGATTTCGGAAGTGCCGCCGCCGATGTCTATAATCATTGAACCGGACGCCTCCTGGACCGGCAGGCGCGCTCCGATGGCGGCCGCCATCGGCTCTTCCACCAAGAAAACGTCGCGCGCCCCGGCGTTCCGCGCCGCGTCTTCCACCGCTCTTTTCTCCACTTCCGTGACTCCCGAAGGGATGCCGACGACTACCCGGGGACGCTGGGGCAAAAATCCGAAAAACTGGCGCTTGACCCGGTCAAAGAAATATCTGAGCATTTTTTCGGTCACTTCAAAATCCGAAACCACGCCCTGCACCAAAGGCCGGGAGGCGACGATATGGGACGGCGTGCGGCCGACCATTTTTTTAGCTTCGGCGCCTATCGCGAGAATCTGGCCGGTTTTCTGGTTAATGGCCACCACCGACGGCTCGTTTATCACGATTCCTTTGCCCCGGATGTAAACCAGAGTGTTGGCCGTTCCCAAATCAATGCCGATATCCTGGGAAAATAAGCCGAAAATTTTTTTAATCATAAATTATTTGGCGATTGAATTAACTTTTCCCAGTTTGACCAATTTTGCTTCTTTGGCGCCGCGCGGCTTGATTTCCACGCTGTTTTTCGCCAGGGTCTTTTCGGAAACAACCGCCCGCAAAGGTATGCCGATTAAATCCGCTTCGGCGAATTTTTCTCCGACGGACTTTTCCCGGTCGTCGTACAAAACTTCGGCTTTGGCGGAAAATTTCCGGCACAGCCCTTCGGCGGCCTTTTTTATTTGAGAATTCATCTTATCATTTTGCCCCAAAATAGTCAAAAGATGAATGTCAAAAGGCGCGATTTCCGCCGGCCAAACGATGCCTTTTTCGTCGTTGGATACTTCCGCGACCGTTCCCATAATTCTCGTCGGACCGATGCCGTAACATCCCATAATCACCGGTTTTTCTTCGCCGGAAGCGGCGCGGTACGCCATGCCGAAAGGTTCGGAATATTTCGTTCCCAGTTTAAAGATATTGCCGACTTCAATGGCCTTTGCCTCCTTGAAATCTCCCGAACGGCAAGCCGGGCACCGGGGCGTTTCGTTTTTTATCTCGCGGTTGATTGCCAAACCGCATTTTTCGCAGATAAAAATAACGTCTTCGCCGGATTCCGCGACTGTCTGGAACTCATGGGAATATTTGGAAAAAGTGCCGCCGGAAGCCGAAGTCAGAAAAGTTTTTCCGCCAAGGCCGCAGCGCCCGAAAATCCTGAAATAAGCGTCGCGGACTTTATCGTAGTACGCGTCAAGCGAGGACTCGTCGGCATGGAAAGAATACATGTCTTTCATGACGAATTCCCGGCCACGCAAAAGCCCTCCGGTGGCCCGCATTTCGTTTCGGAATTTCGTCTGTATCTGGTAAAGGGCGAAAGGCAGATCTTTGTAGGAAAAAACGAATTTTTGGGCCAGCGGCACGACCACTTCTTCGTGAGTGGCGCCAAGGGCGTACTCCCGGTCTTGCGCGCCCTTTAACCTGAAAAGCGCCTCAAAACTTTCCCAGCGCCCGGTTTTGACCCAGTTTTCTTTCGGATGCAAGGCCGGCATCAGTATTTCCTGGCCGCCGACGGAATCCATTTCTTCGCGGATGATGCTTTCTATTTTTTTCAACACTTTTAAGCCGAGCGGCAAAAAAGAATAAACGCCGGCTGTCAGCTTATCCGCGAAACCGGCGCGAATCAGCAGTTTAGCGTTAGCGCTGATCTCGTCTTTCGGCGCTTCTTTCAGAGTTTTCGTGAATAAACGAGATTGAAGCATGTTTTAGAAAATTTTTTAGAAATTAGATATTCGCTTTTTTTTGATTTTTGATAAAAATCAAAAAAAGCGCCCCACATCCCTTATGGTTATCAATAAAATCAAAACCAAAAGCAGCGCGAAACCGACATTATGTATCCATTGCTCGATTTTCTGGTTAACCGGGGAGCCCTTTATTTTTTCAATAAGAACGAATAAAGCCCGGCCGCCGTCCAGCGCCGGAAAAGGCAGGGCGTTGATGACGGCGAGATTCAACGAAATCAAGGCCGTGAACTGCAAAAGATAAACGAAACCCAGGCGCGCCGCCTCGCCGGTAAAAACAAAAATTCCGACCGGCCCGGCGAGTCCCCCGACAACTTCGCCGGCAACAACCAGATTTTTTATGACGAAATAAAAAGCCAGGATAATCTGCCCGAGCAGGTAAACGGTCAAACTAATTCCCTCCCAAACGCTTCTGTACCACGGAAAAGAAACTATGCCGGTCCTCGCCATGGCGATACCCATCGGCCCCTCGCCTTGCGGATAATCCTCGCGGGCCAATGCCGTCAGTTTTAAAACTTCTTTGCCGCGCAGAATCTCAAGGTTCAAATCCCGACCCAAATGATTGCGGACGAATTCCTGGATTTCTTCAATTTTTGAAGGCGCCAGGGAATCGCCGCTCGCCTTTTCGGAAATCCCGAGAATCGCGTCCCCGATTTTAAGACCGGATTTTTGGGCGGGCGAACCGGCGGCCACGTCCATAATCTGGATTTTGGCG
>CAZICC010000099.1:0-2798 GCA_964537645.1 uncultured Candidatus Saccharibacteria bacterium
GCGGGACGAACAGCGCGGTCAGCAGGAAGATCAGCGCGTTCGCCCAGAAGTTTCTTCAACTTTTCCAATTCTTCCGGACTTTCCATTTTGTAGCAGTGTTTTTCCGGATGGGGAAAAATTTCCTCCTTGACTTCCTTAACGTATTCTTTGAAGGCCTGCGAAATTATCTCGGCGAGACCGAATGCGTCAAAATCGTTTTTAAAAATCGTTTCGCCGTCAAGTAGGTAATAATCCTGGTGTCTCTTGAAAAGATAAAGCGATTTTAAGGCCTGCGGCACGAAATCTTTCACGAATTTCGGAGAAAAAACCGTCCCCCGGCCCAAAAGGTCAATGTCCAAAAGCAGCTGGCCGTCGCAAAACGGGCCGGCGCCGATGGAAAGAACGGGAATTTTCAATTTCTTGGCGATAATTTTGGCAACTTCCGGCGGCACGGCTTCAACCAGAAGCGCGAACGCTCCGGCCTGTTCCGCCGCTTCGGCGTCCAAAATCACTTCCAGGGCGCTCTCGGCGGTCCGGCCCTGGGCCTTGAATCCGCCGAACTGTCCGGAACTCTGCGGAGTGAGGCCGATGTGGCCAATGACGTTCATTCCGGCGTCCGCGATGGCCCGGATTTGCTTCACGACCTTGCGTCCGCCTTCCAATTTAACGGCATCCGCGCCGGCTTCCTTGTAAAACCTCATCGCGTTCAGAACCGCGTCTTTTTCGTCGGTCTGATAAGAGCCGAAGGGCATGTCGCCGATGACGAAAGTGTTCGGCGCGCCCCGGCGCACGGCCTGGCTGTGCCAAATCATCTGGTCCATCACCACCGGCACCGTGCCGTCGTAACCGTAAATGCTCATTCCCACGGAATCGCCAACGAGCAGCATATCCATTCCGGCTTCTTCGGCGCGGGCCGCGCTGTGAAAATCGTAAGTCACCAGCCAAGCGATTTTTTCGCCGGCGGTTTTCATTTTTTGGAAATCCAGTATGTTTTTCTTCTTTACCATCTGGCTCTCCTTATCCAGCCATCGGAACACGCAAATCATCGGGTGTCCAATCGGAAAGTTTCAATTCTGGGTATTCCGCCCTGATGCGCCTGACGATTTCGGCTGCCACCCTCACATCTTTGCGTTTATGCTCGGCAAGCTGGCCGAAAGTCCAGTCCGGGCCGATGTTGTAAACGCCGATGCCGGGAGTGCCGGCTTCAAACTTGAAGTATACCGGACTCGCGACTCTCGCGATTTCCGGCGCGTCCTCAATTCGGTCGTACGGCTCAACAACAAGTTCCGGCCGTCCGCGTTCGTTGGCTTTCAAAAGGTTTTGCCAGAAAGTGATATGGACATCTATCGGCATTTCCTCTCTGCCAAAACTTTGTCTTATTTCAGAAAGATTTTCCAAAGTCAAACCATTGGCGGCGTTGACAGTGTCTGCCCCGTCTTCCCGATGCGAAAGGAAATCGCAACTATTGCAGCTGTTGGCAAAGGTGGAAACTTTAAAAATGGTTTCCGGAGGCAATGCTTCTCCAAAACGCATCCTGCCCAACAATTTCAACATAGGACTCGTCCAGACCAGAAACCCGCGAAAACCGAAATCCAAACACCGGAAAATCTCCCGGATGTAATCCATCGCCTCCCGGATATTCTGCCAGTTAAGATTGCGGTTCGGGTTGCCGAAAAATCCGCGGGCCAGGTCGCCCGGGCAAATAATGACTTCAACCTCGTGATTCCGGGCCGCGGCGGCCAGTTCTTTCAGCTGGCTGTCGGAATAAAAAAGCGAACCCTGGACCGTGGCAATGGCCCGGTGGATGGGAATATACAGCTTTTTGGCCTCGTCAACCACGGCTTCAAGAATTTCCGCTGTCTCGATGCCGCTGACTTCAATCCGGTAGTTGGCTCCGTCGGGAAATCTTTTTGACGAATCCGGCAAATCAATCATTCTCATCGCCATTTCCTCCTGTTTAATATTGAATTTTCAAACAACTAGACGTAAATTAAACTTTTTCCGGCCGGCCGTCAAGCCGCATCCCGCCTCCGCCTCCGAACCATTGACAAAACCTATGATTTGACAGATAGTTATCTTGAACCTTAAAAATAAAGAAGCCACTCGGCGCGGGCAGAAAGGAGAGAAAATGAAAAACGTAAAAGCAGTAATCGCGGCAACGCTTATTGCCGCGGGGATATTCACGACCAGCTGCGTTTCGGGAATAAAAAACTCAAAGCAGGTTTTTGACGCCGCCGTCAACGCTCCTCCAAATCTTAAAGGTTATTGGGGCGTTGAAGCGATTTATGTGTCAATGCCCGAAGGCATACCTCAATGGGCAAAAGATATGTACAAGACGCCCAAAATGGGTGGATATTGCCCAGAACAATTTTCCGAAGACGAAAAACTCAATCTTGTCTACAAGGTCACGTTCAAAAACAGGAAGAAAGCCGCGGTCATAGAAAAGTTCTACCACAAAACAGAGCCGTTCGCTTTCACGGTGAAAGAGCCCGGAAAAGAAACTTACACCATACTGGCGGACAAAAAGAAGGGTGTTTACCAGTTAAAGATTCCGGGCGAGTTCAAGTACGAGAAGTTTGACACGAGCCACTGGAAAATGAAGCATCCGGAGCCCGACGACTACAATCCCAACACCGGCGACCCGTTCCCGGAAAGGGACACAGAATGGTGGAAGGCCTGTGAGTGGCACAAAAGAACGGAATAATAACATAACGCGAAGAAAATAAAAGCCCCGAAACAATTCGGGGCTTTCTCGTAATTTAAGGTAATTGACCAGCAAAACGGACTAAATTGTGTATAATATTAACATGCGCACACAA
>CAZICC010000100.1:0-2759 GCA_964537645.1 uncultured Candidatus Saccharibacteria bacterium
ATTCGGTAACGAGATAAACAAGCGTCGCGCCGCGGCCTCTCAGACAGGCCTCAATCGCCGGGCTTTGTATTCCGTCGCGTTCACCCAGGATAACCATTTTCTTTCCTCGCAGTTTTAACTCCATTAAAAACCTCCTTTGTCGCGGACGAAAACCAGTTCGTCTTTTTTTTCCGAAGCCGGGTTTTTTTCCAGCAGGAACGAAACGCCGTCGGAAAGCTGGCTTAACCGTCCCAAGAATAAGCTGGCCCGGGCCAGGAACATCGCGTTTTTAATCCGGCCCTCCCTGATGGCTTTTAGCGCGTGGCCGAGGTACGGGATACCGGCCGGCACATGTCCTTGGGTCGGCGAAAATCCTTTCATCCCCTTGGCTTTTATGAATTCCGGAATCTCCGCGGGGGTAATCTCGCCGCGGCTCGCGGCAAGCGCCGCAATTATTTTATAGTTTTGCAGAGGCACGTCGCCGCTTCTTGACGGAACGGTGATTTCGGGATTATGGAGTTCCGAGGCGTACTTGTCTACATCGGTTATTTTTTTACCGAGGCGCCGCAGAGGTTTTACTATCAGCGATTCCATGATGGCTTGCTGGCTTGATGCCGCGCCGATGTCGTGCTTGCCAACGGCATCCAGCCGGATGACTGGGGATTCGCCGTCATCCTCGCTGACCAGTATCGCGAAACTTGCCAGCGCGTCTTCAAGAATGGGCATGTCGTGCCGCAAGTGATGCAGGAACTTCATTCCGATTTTGGCGAGGCTCCCGCCGCCGACCACGATTATGTTTTTGTGCAATCCGGCTTTTACCAGGGCGGCGGCATGAATAACGGCGTAAATCGGCGCCGAACAGAAAGCTTTGATGTCCGGCCCAGTGGCGTTTTTCAACCCGGCCATTTCGCCGATGGCTTTGCCCAAGTTGCCGCCGCCGCGGTTGTAGCGGTCGCCGACGGCTTCCTCGGAGCAGGAAATGACGTAGTCGATTTCTCCCTTGTTGGTATTTTTGTTGCGACCGAACAGAAAATTCAGCGCCGCCGCTCCCGAGGCCTTGGCCGCCAGGTTCTCCAGCATCAAAATGGCGGTCAGATTCTCGTCTTCCTTCCCGTCTTCGGAATTGTCGCGGTTGACGCAACCGATCAAGTCGTTTTGGAAAAATAACGGAAGCGATTTTTTCTCGCGAATATTGTCTTCGATTTCTTCAAGAGCGCGGCCTTGAATGCCGTTCAGAATTTTCAGCAGGGGATGGTCTTTGAAAAGAAATTGAGCGGTTTTCAAAAAACGCGCGTGAAGCCAAATGAAATCGGCCTGATGGGCATCGGCGGCTTTCAAAAATCCGTAAAAAAGCATTTCGCCCAAAACTTCTCCAAACCGGCCGCGCCAGGGCTGGGTTCTCGGCGGCATCGGATGACGGTGCCAAGGTTGGGAAATTTCGTCCAATTTTTCCGGCTCGATATTGCCGATGAAGGCCTGATTGGGCGGATAGACCGCGGCTTCGGCAAAAGAGCGCAGCCGTTTTTGTATCTCAAATTCCAGTAAAGGGTTTTTTTGGATTTCCCGGTGCGGCTTCGAGCCGTAGCGGACCAAATCGGGAACATGAATCAGAATAAAAGCGCAATCCTTGACGACGGCATTCATAAAACCTCCAAAAGATGCCCTGCGGCGTCCCGGATGTTTTCTTTGGTCGCTATGCCGGCGCCGAGCCGGGCGATTTCTTTGCCGTTTTTGAAGAAAACGATGGTCGGCAGCCCCAAAATTTTCAATTCCAGGCAAAGCCGCCGATTTTTAACGACATCAATCTTTACGACCTTCAGATTTTCGCCGAATTCTTCGGAAATTCTTTCAATTTCCGGCGTCAGCTGTTTGCAAGGCCCGCACCGCGGCCCCCAAAAATCAACCAGCACCAACTTTTCCGACTTTAACACTTCTTCTTCAAAATTCTCTTTCGTCACTTCAGTTATCATCCGTCTCTCCTTTAAAATCCATTGTAAAAGACCATTTCTGCGATGATTTTAATGTCTAAACCCGCGTTTGTCAATAAAAAAGCGGCTGTTTGTGGCACAGCCGCTATTATTTTTATTCAAAAATCGTTTGTTCGGCGATTTCGGCTTTCAGCGCTTCAAGCGCTTTTCCAGCGAGCAGGCGCCGCAATTCTTTTTCTTCCGCATCGGCAAGATTCGGATTTCCGAGCGGATGGGGGATGGCCACCGCCGGAACAATCCGGTTGGCGCCCACGGTTTTGGATATCGGCACGATAGTGCAAACATGAACCGTCGGAATACCGATTCTTTCAATCTCTTTTGCCATCGTTGCCCCGCAACGAGTGCATGTTCCTCAGGTGGAGGTCAGGATGACTGCTTGGACTTCCTCGGCTTTTAGTTCTTTGGCGATGGCTTGGCCGAATTTTTTGGCGTTGGCCACCGAGGTGCCGTTGCCAACCGTGGCGTAATAAAAATCATGGATTTTTCCGATTTTTCCCTCCCGTTCCAGCCGGCGTAAAGCGTCAATCGGCAGAACCCTGTTCGGGTCGGCGTTGGCATAGGTGTTATCGTAGCCGCCGTGGCAGGATTCATGGGAGTCAAACGTTAAAATTTCGATCTCGGCGAGCGGATATTTTCCGAATTTTGAAGCCGAAGACGACTCAATCCGGTCGGGGTTGTTCTTTGGGACGATGCCGCCGGAAGTCACCAGGGCGATTTTAGCCCGGCTCAAGTCGCCCACGGCCGCGGCTGGCCGGACCCGGTCGAAAACCGGCAAGGGATATTCGGTTTCAA
>CAZICC010000101.1:0-2740 GCA_964537645.1 uncultured Candidatus Saccharibacteria bacterium
TGCCAGTGTTGGACAATAATCCAAGCGAGCGCCATAATCCCGAAAAACGGAACCAGCAGAAAAACGGAGAATTTCGTCAGTTGCGCCAGGCCGAAAACGATGCCGGCCCAAAAAACGTTTTTGAAATTCGGATTTTTCAGGAATCGCCAGAAAAAGTAAGTGGCGGCGAAAATTCCGATGGCCGCTCCCAAATCCGTGGTGACAAACCGTCCGTGAGCCAGAATCGTCGGCGAAAAAGCGAAAAGAACCAAAATAACCAGGGCCGCGGCGGCCCCGTAAAGCTCCCGAGACCACTTAAAGACCAGAAAACCGAAAAGAATCGTCAAAATAATCATCGGCAGGCGGCTCCAGAACATTATTTTCTGCGGGTCGTTTCCGACGGTAAAAAGCAAATCGCGGCCGAAATACCATTGTCCGGCGTCGCGCATGCCGCGTTCCCAGGCGCCGGTTTCAAACGGAGAATTCAGGTTTAAAAAAAGCAGGGGAATCGCCGCCAAATTCTTGATGAGCGGCGGATGCTCGGGGTTCATCCGGCCGTCCAGTTTCGCGAGATACGAATATCCGGCGCCGATGTGGGGGACTTCGTCAACAATCGGGACGTCGTCCCGGATTGAACCGAGCATCAAAAAAAACATCGCCGCCAAAATGGCGCCAGCAGAAAGGTTTATCAGCCAAGGCTTGTTCATTTTGATTATTTACACTCAAACACCCAAAACTCTTTTATTCGCTTGATTTGCGTTTGGTGAGGCAGCAACAGAAAAGTTTTCAGTTTGTCAAGAATATCTTGATGGGAAATCATCGGGACAATCACGTCGCCCGGCCGGCAAAATTTTTCGGCGAAATCCGGGGTCAGCGTTTCTTTGGTCGCGTAATTGACGTTTTTTTGTTCGCGGGCGATGAATTTCACGGTCTGGGCCGGCATCGGAATGCCGTCGACCAATACGCCGCCGACGTTGACGATAACTGTTTTTTGGATTTCCGGAGGCAATTCGCGCAAATATCTGCCGATGTCAACGAATCCCTGCGAAAAAGCGTCTTGCGTTTCGGCCCGGCTGTCCCAGAGGTAAAAATACTGGAAAGCGCCCAAAAAGGAGATGGCCGCGAGAATCGCGCCGACGCCGAGGCGGCACCAAATTCGGTGCGCCGTTTTTTTCCAGCGCATGTCGGAAAAAACCGCGCGCGCCCCGAGGCCGGCAAACATAAATACGAAAGGAATGGTCCCGATTGAACGGAGCGCGTGAGGCAGTCCTTCGGTGGTCAGGATTTCCGGCAAACTCATCAGGAGAAAACCAAAAACCAAAAACCAAAAACCAAAAGCCCTGAATTTCTGTCTGATTATTTCCTTGATTGAAACGGCGAATCCGATGACAAACAAAACGCCGACCGGCCACAAAATCTGGGGCGCGCCGGCGAGGTTGTGCCGCCAGTTATGGTCGCCGTTCCAGAAGATCTTCAGAAAAGATTTCCCCGTGGAAAGGGCCAATTCTTTCAAAACATTGTCCGAGGCGAACACCGAAACCTGGCCGGTGCGGCCCAAAAAATCTTCCGGATTGTTGAAAAAATAAATCGCCAAAGGCAAGACGCATATGGCCGTGACCGCGGCCAGGACATATAATTTCTGAATGCCCTGGCCGAAAAAGAAACCATACCACCGCTTGACGCTCGGCATCGGGACTTTGTGGTTTTGGCGCCATTCCAGGAAATAAACCGAAAGAACGAGTATCGCCAGAACCGGGACGAATCGGAAAGCGATGTAGGTATGGAGGCCGAGACCCAGGGAAATTCCGGCCAGTATGTAACAATAAAGTTTTTGCGTTCTTAACGCTTTGAAAAGAAAATAAAAAGCGAAGACCGTGAAAAACGGGACCATTATCGCCCGGAAGCCGATGCGGGAAAAATTAATGTGCCAGAAAGAAACTGCCATAAAGAAAGCGGCGAAATAAGCCGGATTTTTCCCGAAAATTTCTTTGGCCAAAAGATAAAGTCCCAGAATCGTCAGCGTGCCGAAAAAAGCCGAAACTCCTCGCAAAGCCCAGGGTTCCGGCCCGAAAATTTTCAGGGAAATTGCCTGGATGTTGATGAAAAGCCCCTCCCGGCCGTTGTTTTCCGGATAGAAAATTTTGAATTCGCCGGTTTCCAGCGCTTGCAGGGCGTTATTGCCGTTCATCGCTTCGTCAGGGTAAAGGCCGGGCGGAATCCCGTCAATCTGCCAAAACCTCAAAAACGCGGCCAAAACAACGATGCCGAGGACAGTCCAAAATTCTTTTTTGCGGTAAAAATCCATGACATTTCCATTCTACCATTTTTCTTTCCTTGCGGGCAAATGTTTGGTATAATCGGTATAGCATGGAAGAAATAACCAATAAAGAAGCGCCGTCGGGCGCCCAAAAAGAAGGTGTTTCCCTGGAGCGGGAGATTTTTGAGTTGGAAGAAAAATTGGCGGAGAAAAAGAAAGAGATGGAAAGGGGTTACGCGTCCAAAGAAAGGCCGGAGCCGCAGGCTGGCGCGCCGCCTGCCGCGCCAAGAAAGCCCGTCTCGCCGCCGGCCAAAAAGCAGGGGATTTTGGAAAAGAACCCGAAGGTGAAGGCCCTCGTTGACATGGCTTTTCACGAAGGCGTCGCTAAAGCCGTGGAAGAAGCCAAAAAAACCGGCGACGCCTATTTGATTGACGCCTTCCACGACGCCTTGATGGATGAGGTCTACGACACGCTGCTCAAAGAGGGGTTGTTGAAGGAGATGT
>CAZICC010000102.1:0-2698 GCA_964537645.1 uncultured Candidatus Saccharibacteria bacterium
AGGCCGCTGGAATTGACGGAGTCATTCTATCCGACATGGAACTGATGAAAAAGTTTCGCAACTCCGGTCTTAAAATAGTCGCCAGCTCATTTTTAAAAACCCAAAACGAAGAAACAATAAGATTAATAGAAAAAATGGGCGCGAAAAGAGTTATTCTTGACCGGCAGATAACTTTAGATGACTTGGCGGCGATCCGGCGTTTTCCTGGAATGGAATTTGAAGTTTTTATTATGACCACGGCCTGTCAGAGCATGATGGGATATTGCGGTTACTCGACGATTTTCAGAGATGACAATTTTTGGCGAAGAAGAGTTATTAATCGGCATATATGCGTTGGCAACTCTTCGCTTATAAATAAAAAAGGCGGGAATTATCTTAATCAAGAAGAGGGTAAATTGGTGGCGAAACGGCTGCGAATGAAAGACTCTCCATCGGCCGGCATACCGGCTTGCGGCGCTTGCGCGCTTTACCAATTTAGGAAATACGGAGTCGGGCACTTAAAAATAGTCGGCAGGGGCTATTCGACGTCGTTGAAAGTTAATAGCGTAAAATTAATCAAGTCCGCTCTAGAGATATTAAAATTGGATCTTCCCAAAGAAAAATTTTACGCCAAGACGGAGAAACTTTACGCCGGAATTTTCGGCCGCCCTTGCCTTCGCCGCTACTGTTATTATCATCACTTCTTTGATTAGAAATCATGGAGCACGCCATTATTATTAATAGAGTTAATAATTTAAAGCGTTTCAAGCCCCGTTTCTCCCGGGTTTATTTTGGCAACGAATTTTGCCATCGCTTATTGCCGGATATCCGGGAATTGGAATCGGCCCTGAAGATTACTCAAAAATCCGGCTTAAATTTTACGCTTTTGACTTCTTACGCCGACAGCGAAGGATTGAAGAAAATTAAAAAGCTCGTTAAATATTTGGCCGCCAAAAAGATGCTTAACGAGGTAGTTGTTAATGATTTCGGAATTCTTTATTATGTTCACAAACAATTCCCTTCAGCTAAAATAGTTTTAGGCAGGGTATTGTCCCGACTTTCGGCGCATGACGGTTTTATCAAGAATATGGGCGTGAAGAGGATTGAAATCGATTATATAAGCAACAGTTTTGGAGTAGCGGCCCCAGGGGATTATTTTAAAGTTTCTTTTTATTATCCGTATATTCTTATTCAAGGAACAAGATATTGTCCCGTGGCGAATTTGAGAGGAAATAAAAAAGAGAATTACGGCATCGTGAAATGTTTTAAGAATTGTTTAAAAATCGGCGACTTGGAATTTAAAAATAGTCTGCTGACTAAAAAAATAATTTTGCGCGGCAACGCGCAGTTTATAACTAACCACAACCCTCTTCTTGACAACAGAATCATTGCGGGCCTTGACCGTTTGGTTTTTCAGCCATAAGCATCGTCTTAAAGGCGTGAACAAAATTTCGCAAAAAGCCCTAAAAAATTACAGCCGGATTTGCGGCGATTTTTTTAGTTTTCATCTGCAGTGGCATATCACCAATGAATGCAATTTCCGCTGCCGGCATTGCTACCAAGAGGATTACGGCAAAAATTCCCTTTCTTTCGGGCAGATGAAAGGCGTTTTCGGAGATTTCTTGAAAATCATCAAAGAGAAGCAATCGGCCACCCCCCATGCTTACAAGGAATTTCGCCTTTCCATCGCCGGCGGCGAGCCGGTTTTATACCGACATTTTGACGAATTAATGGCGGAAATCGCCAGAAAAAAGAAAAATTTCCAGTTGAATTTGTTAAGCAATGGTTCTATGCTGGACGACCGAATGCTGGATAAAATTTTTCACAAATATCGTTTTGACGCTATTCAAATCAGTTTAGAAGGAACAGAAAGCGTCAACGATGCGATTCGGGGAAAGGGCAATTTCCGTCGGGCCGTGAAGGCCTTGGAAAAAATCGTCAAACTGGAAAAGCGGGCGACGATTTCCTTCACTTTAAGTCGCCGGAATTACCGGGATCTTCCCGGCGTTTTGAATCTGGCTTATGATTTGGATGTTCCGGTGGGCGTCCGACGGCTGGTGGCGCAGGGCGCGGGGAAAAAGCTTCGCGGAGAATTGCTTTCTTCGGAGGAATTATCCGATATTTACGGATATCTAATGCGGTTTGATTTAGCGGGTCGCCGGCAAAGCGGTCGGAAATTCCGCGTCTATTTGGGTTGTGAATCGGGGCTTGCGGCGCAATTTGATTACCCCGCGGAAGTTTGGCAGCCCGGTTTCTGTTCCGTTATGACTTCCGGGGTTCTTACGCCATTGGCCGACGGCAAAGTTTATTCGTGCCGCCGTTTGCCGGTCGCAGTCGGCGATTTAAAAAAAGAAAATTTATTTAACATTTACAGACGGGTAGCGGCCGGACAGTATCGGCTGGATATGCGGAAAATGCCTTCGCGATGCCGGAAATGTCATTATTTTTCAAAATGCTTCGGCGGTTCCCGTTGCGTCAGTTACGCTTACTTCGGCAACAAAGATTTATACAGCCCCGAGCCGCAGTGCTCGATATTGTTTCCGAAATTGCCGTCTTAGATTATTTTTATAGTTTGCGCGCATATCTCTATGTCATCTTTGCCAAAAATCGTTTTAATCCATTTAATATCTTCCTTGGAGGCGTGTTTTATTATCCGTACTTATCACCCTCCTCTTAATATCTTATCTCTCGCTGCCTATTTAAAGCGTCAAGATTCCGA
>CAZICC010000103.1:0-2227 GCA_964537645.1 uncultured Candidatus Saccharibacteria bacterium
TGAACGCTCGGGCGGGCAAAAAGGAAGGGGGTTGGGGGAAGGAATTTTTGCCCGCCCTCGCTTTCCGCCGCCGCCGAATTTCGTGCCAACAAAGTTGGCGCGCCGCATCAAATTGTCTGCGTTTGTTGCTCTTCGCCTTTTCTTAAAACATTGTGCTCAACAATGTGCATTATAGCATCAGCGAATGTTTTAAGCACAAGAAATAAAGGCAAAGCGCCGCCAAACGAAGAGCCGAAAATTATTGTCAGGTGCATTGGAATTATCCTTGCGTAAGGATAAAACATGAGCGAGCCAATATTTTGTTTTTTGGTATCTCGCGGCTTGTTGTAGAAATAAGAGAAAAGATGGTTGATAAAAAAGAGTAAAGCGGTTAGTAAAATATATTTTAATTCAGCATTGTTTGGCGCATTCCCATAGGCTTTAGTGAGCGTGCCAGTTAGTAAAAATACCAAATAACCGAAATGGAAAAATCCAAAATGAAACAAAAAGAAAAAGGCGGTAAAGAATTTTGTCCCTTGCGTGGGTTGGGCAGGACGGCCGTTGATCTTAAATCCTTCAGTGGAAAATTCTTTCAAATGAAGGATTCGAATAAAATTGAAGAATCCAATAGTTATGCTCTGAAACCAATACACCCACATTATGGTTGATAAGTTCCAATTTTCGTTTATTGCGAAAAAGATTGTTGCAATATTTGAAAACAGCAAAAACCATAAAGACAGGTCGCTAAACGGATTTCTTCGGGGCTGTTCACTTATAGACATAGCAATTTACTAACCGCGTTTGCGCTACATCTTGAACTCAAGCGGCTTGCGGATTACATTTTTTCGCTTGACGATGAAGTAGTATAAAACTGCGGCGATAAAGTTTAGAAAGATAAGTAATATAATCCACAACGCTTTGTCGTCAAATTCCCTTTTAGCGCAATCAATCAACATCCAAAGCCAGAAGGCAAAAAGTAAAAGAAATACCGGGCCACCGAAAATAAGCACCCATTTTAATATTCCAAAAACATAATCAGCCCCCAATTTTTTGTAGAAATCCGTATCAGTAATGAGCCATTGATTGTTTTGCTTTTCAAAAACAAAAAATGTTGATAAACCGCTAACATTCCAGCCAACGCCAGAAGCGGTAAATCTCGCCTTAACTTTTACTTGGTCTTGGTTAATTACCTCAGCATTTCTATCAAATGGACTGTAATCGAGTTCATATGCAATTCCGCCTCTTATTCGTTCTTGTATATCAGATAATAATGTCTGATTATTCGAAGATATTAAGACGGAAATTTTTTGCGTATCACCCGCATTGACGGCTTGAACCAAACTGTCTAAGTTATCTGTAATTTGTTGCTTATCATTTGAGGAAACAACGGCTTGAGCAAAAACAGTTGTTCCGACTAAAAATAAGCTAACGACAAATAAAATTGTAGAAATTTTTCTCATAAGATTTATTTAATGCTATTTTTAGAAACCACAACTGTTTTTGCCAATCTGTCACCGACCCTTTGTTTTGTTTTGGAATTCCAAACAGAGATGGCACCGACGAGATAAAAGAATGGTAGAAAATCCACGATACGCATAACATTTCTGATTAGCGAAGCTTTCAAATCAAGTGGTTCGCCCGTAGATTTTACAACCCTCATACCGGTGATTAATTTTCCAAGCGTCCCGCCAAGTTTCCATTCCAGCAAAACATAATAAGCAAGAATTGCTAAAAAGTAGAGTTGAGCCGGAAAGCCACACAAGCCATAAAATGTTTCGTTTCGGTTTATTGTAATGGTAGAACCGATATGAAAACCAGAATCACAACCACCAACATATGTGCCTGAAAAGACTTTCATAAACAGCCAAAACAAAATTCCAAAAATTATCGCGTCAATTATCAAAGCAAAAAATCTTATCCCAACATCTTTATACTCCAATACGGCGGCTGGCGCATTGGCGATGTTTAACGCCGTATTAAAATCTTCCTCACTTGATCCGCCTTGTAGGGCGGATTGGCGAAGTTGCTCGGTTGGATAATTGCGGTTTGCTTTTATCCAATCTACAAGTTTGTTTACATTTTCTTGGTTCATATATTTTTTTTAAAAAATTAATTATTTTTCGACGACCTTACTTATAGTTTACCCCCCCCGACAATTTTAGCAACAATTATTTTGTTAGTTCGTCAATGCTCACCTCCAGTACTTTCGCAATTTTCTTGAGAGTATCAAGCGTTGGATTCTGGTTTT
>CAZICC010000103.1:2264-2644 GCA_964537645.1 uncultured Candidatus Saccharibacteria bacterium
ATCGGCCAATCTCGCCAATTTTTCCTGGGAAAGCCCCTTGGCTTCCCGTAACTTTCTTAAATTTTTGGTTATGTTTGACATACTAATATCGTGGTAGTAGAATTAAAGTATTAGATTATATTTTCTTTCTATTACTTTAATGCTACACCAAAAATCAAGAAAAGTAAATAAGGGAGTGAAAATGTTGTGTGCGCACGGGCGGGTGGGGCAAACACAACTCCATTTTTCTTGGCGGCGCATTTTGCAAAGCAAAATACGGAAAATTGCGGCGGCGAAAAGCGAGGGCGGGCAAAAAATTTCCTCCCCTAAAACCCCTTCATTTTTCGCCCGCTCGCCGAAATCCAGTCGCGCCCAAGCGCGCCGGCGGAAAATTTCTAAAA
>CAZICC010000104.1:0-2597 GCA_964537645.1 uncultured Candidatus Saccharibacteria bacterium
GCGGATAAGGATGAGCGGAAGACATAAGGGTGCCCGGCATGGGCCCAAGATGAATAATGGCGATCTTTGTTTTTGGCTCCCAGGTTGATAAAATATTTTTCCTTGACATATTCAAAGATGGAACTTTGCGGCAGAATAATCAAAAATTACTCTTGGCGCCCTTTAAGGACAAATAATTTCTTAGAAGTCTCACGGTTTTGGCTATGTCTTTTTTGGCGGCATCTTTGCCTAAACGTAATTTTGCGCCTAGAATTCTTAACGGACTACGAGAAAGCCAATGCCTTATGTCTTCCTCTTTTTCATAAATAAATTCGGGACGCTCCGATGGCGCTAATGATTCTTGCCCCAAAAAAGAATTGGGGTCTCCCCAAAAATGGCCTCCGCATCGGTAAGTTTTTAATTCTATAAAAGCGGGGGATTGCGCGACGCGAACTTTTTCAATAATACGCCTCGCCGCTTTGTAAATCACTAAGGCGTCGTTTCCGTCAATGACAAATGCGGGCATGTTATAATTATCGGCCCAAGCAGCAACGTCTTTGGTCGAAGAAATTTTGTCAAAAGGGACTGAAAACGAAAACTGATTATTCTCGCAAATCCATAAAATCGGCAACCGCCAAATCTTCGAAAGATTCAAAGCGCCGTGAAAGGTGCCGCGAGAAGCGGCCCCGTCGCCGAAAACGCAGGCAACGATTCTTTTCTCTTTTTTTCTTTTGACGGCCAACGCCAATCCGACCGCCAGGGCGAAAGTGGCTCCCATTGACTGGCTAAAACCGAAAATGCCCTTTGACGGATCCGCCAAAAAGCGATTTCCCGTTCCCCATTTTTTGTCAATCACCTCTGAAAGAACAACGCGAAGATTCAATCCCTTGCCAATCGCGTAAGAAAATCCGCGAGGCGATGAAAGAAGGATATCTTCCCTTTTAAGAACGGAGCCGAAGGCGACTCCTCCGGCCTCTTGTCCCATACCGCTGCAAAGAGCGTGATTGATAAATTTTTTGGAAAATAAATCAATCAATAACAATTCCAGGGAGCGGACAAGCACTAATTTTCGGTAAAATTTGCGGATCAAAGAAAGATTATTTATTTTTTCTGTTCGCATTATTTTTTGCAATTTAAAAGTTTGAGTTCCTTGAAAAATTTATTGATTTCGCCGTAATTTGTCCGACAGAAATAATCCGCCCAATCATTCATAAGCTCGCGGCGATTAAAATAGTCTTTATTTAAGTATTTTTTGCCCGTTGCCCTGATTAACATTTTTAACGCCGCGGTGTTCGGAAAGGGCGTAAAAAGATGGGGAAAAATAAAAACGGGGTAATTTTTGGCAAGACGGCGCGCAAAATTTAACGTTTCAAAAAGAGAATTTTTTGATTCTCCCGGAGAGCCCAAAACAAAGCCGGCGACAACCCTTATTCCCTTGTCGGTCAAATTTTTAACCGCCCTTAAATTTAGCGCCAAAGAACAACCTTTTCCCATTTTATTCAAAGAAGACTGCGCGCCGCTTTCTAATCCGATAAAAACCGAAACCACTTTGAGATTCTTCAGGATGGAGGCGGCTTCGGAAGAAATCCTGTCGGCGCGCGCGTAAATAGAAATTTTTGGCCAGTCTTTTCTTAACTTTGAAAAACGAAAAAAATCTAAAACCCATTTCTTATTCGCCAGAAAATCTTCGTTGATGTCCCTGAAGGTATCCAATCTATATTTCTGGAAAAATAGATCTATTTCGGACCAAAATCTGGCCGGACTCTTTAATCTGCGCTCTTTATAAAGTTGAGGGCAAAACAAACACCCTTTATGACTGACTGCCCTCCAACTGCATCCCAATCCGGAGTATAAAATAAGGCCCCTTATCCCCTTGCCAAAATAACGCTCAATTTCTATCAAATCAAAATCGAGTAGCGGCAAATCATCTAAATTAAGAGGCGAAATTCTGTTAAATTTTATTCCTGAATTTTCCCAATAGACCAAATTGGGAATTGATTTAAAATTCTTCCCCGCAACAAAATCATAAAAAGCTTTTTCTCCGTCATGGTAACAAATGGCGTCAACGCAGTAATCGCGCGACTGCGGTCCGCGATTCTCCAAAATTTCCCGCGCAAGTCCAGCAGCGTAAGGTCCGCCCATTATAATCCGCGCTCCCGCTTTTTTAGCTTCGCGCGCAATTTTTAAACTATTTTGGTAACTGTAAAGAATCGGCCTGATACCGACAACTTCCGGACGATCTCTCTTAATAAGAGAAATAATGCCTTGGCTCTGAAAAAACTGGCCATCAACCAAGGTAAAATTGATGCCCGAATCACGCTCTTTTAAATAACTGCCCAAAGAAATCAGCCAAAGGGGCGGCATTTTTTTATAAACCGTCGGAGGGGCAAAAATGGCTTCTCGACTTTCAACATCCGCCGCCAAATTCGATTTTAAAAATCCGCTTTCCGTGTACTGAGCGTAAAGATTTTCCGAATCAATCGGGGAATGAACGATAAGCGCTTTTAATCTTTTGTTTTTTTTCTCAATCAAAGAATCTTAGAATTTTAATTTTCTTTTTTTATAATATTCTTTCAACATCAAATCCAGATTGGAAACTTTTGTTTCGCCGGCCCTCG
>CAZICC010000105.1:0-281 GCA_964537645.1 uncultured Candidatus Saccharibacteria bacterium
GACCCGGTCGAAAACCGGCAGGGGATATTCGGTTTCAAACGGTAGGCCGTCTATTTTTTTCAAGAGCATTTCAATCGCGCGTTCGGCTCCGGTTCGGGAGGCGAAATAATTTTTCCGCAAACCGCGTTCCATATATCCTTCGATTTCGGGAGGGCCGATTTTTTCTCCATCCAACAATTTAAGAGAGAAACGCGCCATTTTCGCCGCCGCTTCTTTCAGGCCGGCAACCGAATCTTTGGTTTCGATAATCCAGGCGGTTTTCTTGTAGAGGTCGGCACCCG
>CAZICC010000105.1:308-2576 GCA_964537645.1 uncultured Candidatus Saccharibacteria bacterium
AAACCGCCGGAATGCCGAGCTTCAGGACGGCTTCGCAAACCGCCCCGCAGGCGATTCCGTAGCGCCCCGCGTTGAACGCCGGCCCGGCGATGACGATATCGGGTTTAAATCCCTTAATCAGAAAAATAATTTCGGAAAGCGCTTGTTCCTGGTTTTCGGCGAAATAAGAATCTCCGCAGATAACGGTGGCCGTTATTTCGGCGCGGTCGCCGAATATTTTCTGAAAAAGTTTTCCCGGACCCGCCGGTCCGGCAACGTAAGTCGGCAAAAAACCGGCTTTGTCTTCGCCGCCGATTCCGCCGAAAAACTGGTTGAGGTAATGGACGATTCTGATTTTCGGCATTTTAAACCCCTTTGGTTGACAATTTTTCAATTCCCAGCTGGTTTGTCGCGCCGGTAATCGCCTGGAGCTCAACCGTCAAGCTGCCGTCGGGATTCAATGTTTTGGGCGAACCGCCGGCAAGATTGACGGCAACGTCTTGCGAGCCGATGATTTTTTCCATCGCCGGCAAAGTGACGAGTTCATTGGCGTTGCCGACGGAAATAATCGCGTCTTCGTCCGGCGTAACGTCGGCGAGCGACTGCGAGCCGCCGTCCTGCCCGGCGTATTCGTCGGAAAGGCACACGGTTTTAATTCCCGATTTTTCGATATTTCGGCAGTTCATCGCCAGATCCGCGTCCGGATTGCCGAAACCTTCTTTGGAAATAATCACGCCGTCGGGTTTCAGGAAAGCGATAAGTCTTGCCGCCAGACTGGAAGAGCGTTGCTTGTCCAGAAGCGTGACATTTTCGTTGGTGATGACACAGCCGCAAAAATAGAGGTCGCGGCTGTGGCGGCGCAAAAGGCCGGCGATAATTGGATTGTTCTGGTGGTGCCAAGTAGTGTTTTTATCGCAGGCCGAAACGCAGTTTCCCGAAACGATTGCGCCGTCAAAAACCTCGGTCGGCGCGATTATGGTCGGCAGGATTTTTTTGGCGTCAACGCCGCAATAATAGGTGTCATGAAGCAGTCCCTGCGACTGGAGCATGTAGAGGTAGGCCATCCTGGGCCTGGTCGCGCCGATTCCCGTGACGCGAGAGTATAATTCGTCGTTGGTTTCCGGAAAAATTTCGGGAATAGGAAAAATTTCTTTTTCATCGGGCGGCAAGCCGTGGCCGATTTGGGCGACAATTTTTGCCGCCCGGAGGCCGGCCAGGCGGAGAACTTCTTCGTGTTCGCGCCGACCCAATCCCTCGCGGATATCAATAATCAAAGTCAGATGCAGCAGTTTGGAAAAAATCGAATATTCCGCTCCCGGCCCCGACATGTCAATCAGGCCTTCCTGAAAACCCACGATCGGACCGACAGTGGTTATAGCCATGCCTTTTAAAGCCAGGGTCGCGCCCGTTCCTGTTGATTCGGTTCCGGAGATCAAGCCCGGAAAAACGCCGCCGGAGCCCTCAATTTTGATTCGCGGCTCAATCACGTCTTTAACCGGAATAATCCGGGTTGATTCGCCGGGCCGCGCGATATCGCATTCGATCGTTTCAATCCTGGGGTCCGCCGTTTTGAGCGTCGCTTTCAGGCTTTCGGCGTTCACGGAAAGAACGCCGTTTTCGATTTTCGACTCGCCGGCAAACCGGATTTTCTTGACGAAGGTCTTGGCTAAAGTGAACGGCTTTTTCATGCATTCCTCCAAAAGTGGACGTATTTGATTTTTAAAGACCAACGGTATATTACAACGTTTTTAAGGAAAAGACAAGAAAAAACGCAGATTATCGCATCAAAACGACCCGCTTGCGCGGGTCGTTTTATTTTCCTTATTTTTATTAGAAGTTTGGCATTGTCTTTTTGCGGGTTATGAGGCCCGAGCGGGCATGGTCTCCGACCGCGAAGCGCGTCGGAGGAGCGAAGGCCGAATCCCCGAGCCCGCCTCGCCGGGGCGGGCGAGGAAAGTAAAAAGACAATACCAAACTTCTCACTCTCCTTTTTCCACTCTTTCCGCGTATTGGCCGGTGCGGGTGTTGACGCGCACGATATCGCCCTCGTTGATGAAGAGGGGGGCGTTTATTTCGGCGCCGGTTTCCAGTTTGACGACCTTGGTGCCGCCCTGGGCCGTGTTCCCCCGGATGGCCGGAGGAGCCTGGGCGACTTTAAAATCCATTTTAACGGGCAGTTCCACGTTGATGATTTTACCGGCGAACCGGGCGGCTTCCGCCACGGTATTCGGTTTAAGGTATTTTGTTTGTTCGCCGATGACTTTTTCCGGCAGGAAAAAGCGGTTTTTC
>CAZICC010000106.1:0-2485 GCA_964537645.1 uncultured Candidatus Saccharibacteria bacterium
CAAGGGGTTTTGACTTCAACGCCTTTTTTTGATATCATTTTCAATGATGGCGAGAAAAAAAACCAAGAATTTTTACCGGAACATCGCGGCCAAGGGTCCGAAATCGGGACTCAGTCCGGAGACCAAAAAAACCATCTGGGCCGTCGTTTTTTTTGCCCTGGCGGCGGTGACCGTCTTGAGTTTTTTTAACTTAGCCGGTTTTTTGGGCCGCTACATCCAGGCGGCTTTTTCGGTCCTTTTCGGCTGGGGGTATTTCATTTTCCCGCTGATTTTGACGCTGGCGGGAATTATTTTTTTGAAGTCCTGGCGCCGGCAATTGTATTTTTCAACGGTTCTCGGAGCGTTCCTTTTGTTGTTGGCGACTTTGGGAATTTTGGAACATTTGGCGCCCGGGCGCGGGGGATGGCTCGGCGCGGCAATGGTGGCGCCGATTAATTATCTTTTTGGATTTTGGGCGACCTTGATATTTCTCGCGGCTTTTCTCGCCGTTTCCGTTTTAATAATGGCAAACCCTCCGTTCAAGCGGAATGCCGAGGCGGAAAAATCCGAAGAAAGCGAAGATGAAGAGGAATCTTCGCAAAATACGGCCGAAGTCAAAATAAACGATTCGCTGGCTCGCTCCGAAGAGGCCTCGTCGGGGGAATTTAAATCCCCGGCTTCCGTTCAGACGCCGCCCGCGCCGTCCGGGGCCGCCGAAGAAGGGCTGCCCGGCAAGCTGAAAAATATTTTTGACCGGGTGATGGAAATGGCCTTACCCGAGGAAGACGACGGTTTTGAAATCAGCGAAATCGGAGAGGGGGTTTCCGGCCGGGAAAAATCTTCGCCCCGGCGCCCGAGGCCGAAAGCCGCTTACGAATTCCCCGGCTTGAATCTTCTGGAATCAGATTCGGGCCGTCCCACTTCGGGCGACATCAAAGCCAACGCCAACATCATCAGGCGGACGCTTCAAAATTTCGGGATAGAGGTGGATATGGGAGAAGTGTTCGTCGGGCCGACGGTTACCCAATATACCCTGAAACCGGCCCAGGGCGTGAAACTTTCAAAAATCGTCACTTTGCAGAACGATTTAGCTTTGGCTCTGGCGGCCCATCCTTTGCGGATTGAAGCGCCGATTCCGGGGAAATCCCTGGTCGGCATAGAAGTGCCCAACAAGGCCGTCACTCTGGTGCGATTAAGAAATTTGCTGGATGGCGACGGATTCAGGCGCGACGGCTCTTTATTGAATATTGTTTTGGGCCGGGACGTGGCCGGCGCTGCCCGATACGCCGATGTCGCCAAAATGCCCCACCTTTTGATTGCCGGCGCCACCGGCACCGGCAAGTCCGTGGCCATTCATTCAATCATAATTTCACTGCTTTTCCGCAATTCTCCCGAAACGTTGAAATTTATTTTGGTTGACCCCAAACGCGTGGAACTTTCGCAATACAACGGCATTCCCCATCTTTTAACCCCCGTGATTATGGAAGGCAAAAAAGCGATGATGGCCTTGCGTTGGGCCATCAAAGAAATGGAGCGGCGGTATCAGATTTTTCTGGCCGCGGGCAACCGGGACATCGTTTCTTACAACGAAAAAATCAAAGGCGGCGAAGAGGGTATTTTGCCTTATATTTTAATCATTGTTGACGAATTGGCGGATTTGATGGCCGCTTACGGCCGCGATGTGGAGGCATTGATAGTGCGATTGGCGCAAATGGCGCGGGCCACCGGCATCCATTTAATTGTTTCCACCCAGAGGCCGTCGGTTGAAGTGATTACCGGCCTCATCAAGGCCAATATCACTTCGCGCGTCGCTTTTCAGGTGGCTAGCCAGGTTGATTCGCGGACCATTTTGGATATGTCCGGAGCCGAAAAACTGCTGGGCAACGGCGACATGCTTTTTATGGCTGGCGACGTTTCCAAACCGCGCCGGCTGCAGGGCGCTTACGTTTCCGAAAAGGAGGTGAAAAGAGTGGCCAATTTCGTTCTGGAAAGAGTCGGAAAATACCTTGAGAGCGAAACGGAAACCGAGGCCGAAACCGACATAGCCGAAGCGCTCTCCGGGGAAGGCATAAGCGGGGATTTGCCGCCGCTTGACCTGGAGAATCTCGAAGAAGACGTTGACGACGAACTTTACGATGAAGCCAAAGAAGTGGTGATTCAGGCCGGCAAGGCCTCGGCTTCGCTTCTGCAGCGTCGCTTAAGGGTGGGTTACGCCCGGGCGGCGCGGCTTCTGGACATTATGGAAGAAAAAGGGTTGATTGGCCCGGTGGACGGCGCCAAGCCGAGGGAAGTTTACGCGAAAGCGGAAGCGGGAAGCGGCGTTGAAATTGAAGAAAACGAAGATCTTAAAGATATTCCCATAGTGGATAAAAATTAACCATTTGATTTTACCTTATGGAACTTTTTCAATTTTTAATTAAAAAGCAAATTCGTTTTACTATCGGTTTTTTTATTAGGTAATTGACCAAGTTATCGGACCAAAATGTTCTTTAATTCGTTAATATGA
>CAZICC010000107.1:0-2462 GCA_964537645.1 uncultured Candidatus Saccharibacteria bacterium
TCTTCTCGCTCAATCGCGAGCCCCGCCGGACAGCCGTCAACCACCGCTCCCGCCGCAAGGCCGTGCGATTCGCCGAAAGTCGCGACGCGAAAGATATTGCCAAAGATATTTCCCATATTAAACGCAATTTATCGCTTTTACCAGTATGGCATCGTCAACCGGCAAAACAAACCGGCCGTTATCTTTAACGGCTTCCCCGATACGCCGCAAAATAACGTATCTAGTCCGGCCGGAACGGGCTTTTTTGTCCGCCGCTAGAATGTTTATCAAACTGGCGGCTTTGATTTTTTTCAACGGCCGCTGACTGACGCCGAGTTTGGCTAAAAAATCTTTAATTTCCCCGTATTCGTCCGCGTTCAAATATCCCAAAAGTTCCGAGATTTTCGCCTCCGCCAGAATGCCCGAGCCGACGGCGCAGCCGTGCGTCACTCTGAAACCGCTCAAAAATTCCAGGCCGTGTCCGACGGTATGTCCGAAATTCAAAACCATTCTTTCGCCCGATTCGGCCGGGTCGCGGCTGACGATTCGGGCCTTGATAGCCACGGCTTCGGCGATAATTTTCTGCAAAATGCCCTTATTTTTGCGCAGCAGCCCCCCCAAGTTGTCGGATACGTACCGGAACATCGTCCGGTTGCTCGTAAGAAACATTTTAACGGCTTCAACCAGGCCGTTGATTAAATGGTCGCGCGGCAGGGTATCCAAATGATTCAAGTCAATGAACACTTTTTTCGGATGCCAAAAAGCGCCAATCGTGTTTTTCCCGTAAGGCGTGTTAATCGCCGTTTTTCCTCCGACGGAGCTGTCCACCATCGCCAGAAACGTAGTGGGTATCTGGACATAAGGAACGCCTCTCAGGTAAGTCGCGGCCGTAAAACCGGCTAAATCCCCGACCACTCCCCCGCCCAGGGCGATAATCAAAGTGTCGCGGCCGAATCTCCGCTTGATTAAGCCATGTTCCAATTTTGTTTTAGCGGCCTGGCTTTTACTGTTTTCGCCGGCGGGAAAAGACAACAATTCAACATTCAATCCGCGACCGCGCAATTCGCGAAGCGCGGCAAGACCATGCAACTTCTTGACGGTTGAATCGGTGATAACGACAGAGCGGCTGACTTGCGACAACAAATCGGCTAAATGGCCGTTTCGCAAACAGTTCTTCCCTATGACGCCGTCGTAAGAATTATCCTGGCCGGAAGCGAAACGAACTTTTATTTTCTTTAACAGCATGGATTTGTTTTCTCAAATTAACCGGTTAAGTCCTCTTGCGGTGTCCAGCAGCAATTTTTCGGTTTCTTCCCATCCGAGGCAAGGATCGGTGATGGAAAGGCCGCTACGGTCAACGGTCCGGCTCGTTTGCCTGGCTATATCCTGATTTCCGTCTTTGATGAAACTTTCAACCATAAAACCTTTGACAATAGGCCGCAAATCCCGGCGATTGCGCAAAATTCCGACGATATCGTTAATGACGGCTATCTGGCGGCGATGATATTTTATGCCGCCGAGACGGCAATTGTCGTGGCTGGCGTCAACGATAACCGCCGGATTTTGGATTTTTGCTTCGGTAAAAAATTTCTTTGCTTCGCATAAATGCTCCACGGCGTAATTCGGCCCGCTTTTCAGGCCGCCGCGAAGCACCAGGTGGGCGTGGGGATTGCCGGAAGTTTGAACTTCCCAGTCGTCAAAAACGGCCGCATGGCTTTTTTGGGCCGCGGAAACGCCGTTAATCCCCGATTCCACCGAACCGCTGACGGGATTTTTTATTCCCACCGGGCAATCCAGGGCGGAAGCCAAAATCCGGTGCCATGAATCTTCGGAACTTCGCGCTCCGATTGCCAGCCAAGACGACAAATCCTTCAAAACTTCCGTTTGGCGGAAAAATAACGCTTCATCGGCGATAGGCACCCCCATTGCCAAAATGTCAAGCATTAAACGGCGGCTTAATTCCAAACTTTTCGCGATGTCCGGTTCGCCGAAAGGGTCGGCCTGACTGGCAAGTCCCGCCCAACCGCAGATGGTGCGTGACTTCTGAGTGTAAACCCGCATCACTAATTTCAACTTATCGCCGACTCGGTCGATGATTTTTTTCAGCCGTCGGGCGTATTCCAAAACCGCCTCGGACGGCCAGGCCGAACAGGGACCGACGATTACCGCCAGCCGCCGGTCTTTACCGGCCAGAATATCCGTTATCTCCCGCCGGTCTCTCGCCACCCGGCGGCGCCCAGATTCAGGCAAAACAAACTTGCCGGCGAATTCCCTTATTGGAATCAATTTTTTGATTTTTTTTACGCTCATCTTGAATTATTGTTGGTGGAAATTTTCAATAAGCCGATATAATCTTCGTCGACCACTTTCCGGCCGAGCCACAGCCGCGCCTGCTCCAGGGCCTGGCCGACAAACATTTCCAATCCCGATACGACCGTTGCCCCGGCCCTGCGGGCCGATTTCAACAACTTTGTTTCAAGCGG
>CAZICC010000108.1:0-2419 GCA_964537645.1 uncultured Candidatus Saccharibacteria bacterium
TTCCAAAACCGCTTCGATTCTTTCGGAATCGCTTTGGTTCATCTGGCAACCGTAGGTGATGACGCGATACCGCATGTGGATTGCCGAAATCATATCAAAAGGACGGCCTTTTATCAAGGCCGTCCTTTTTGTTTTTATTTCGCTAGGTCCTATTGGATGGGTTGGAGTGGGGCAATGGAAGCGCATTTTGGCGGCAGGGGACAGCCGTTGGCGCCGATTCCCGGCGAAACCGGTTTTTCGTTGACTTTGCAAGCGGGCGGAACGTGAGGCGGGCATTCTATGGTCGGCGTTGGCTTGGTCGGGGAAGCGGGCACGCAGGTTCCGCTGGCGTCGGGATAACTCCCTAGATATCTGCAGGCGTATCCGGCCGGGCAGGGTTTGCCGGCAATCCCGCCACACATTATGTTTCCGGGCGACGGACTCGGAATGATAATTGTCGGCACCGGTCTTGGCCTGGCGGCGGGAGCGGGGGAAGGCGTGGGTCCGGTTCCTAAAATCGCCAATCCTTTTTCAGCCGCCCGAAGCGCCATCTCGGCATGAGTATAGGCATCGGCAAACCGGCCAGCTGCAACGGATTCTTTGGCCAACTGGTAGTGATTTATGGCCGTGACCAGAAGGTTCCTGGCTTGCGTTATTCGGTCGGCGACGGATAAATTATTTGCCGATGTTTCCGGCCCACCGATTATGTCGGTTTCCGGCGTTAGTTTGCCGATCATTGTTTCCAGCTCCTGAATGGCTTTCCAGGCTTTTCTTGCCATCTCTTCCGCTTTTTCCTGGTTTTGTTCCTTTTTTTTGCATTCCCCTTCGTAAGAAACTCTGACGCCGGCGACGCGCGCGAAGCAGTCATTGGAATAGGTTTTGCCGTCGGCGCCGCAGACGGGCTGCCAAAGATGGATGCAGTATAGTTCCGTCGGCGTTTGCCGGGGATGCGTTACGGTGGTGGTTGCGGGTTTTGCCGGTTCCAGTATCGCTTCGGGCCTGATTTCAAAAATGCGCAAGGCGTTTTGGACGTTTTGCAGGGCGGCGTTGGCCAAACTCCAGGCCGCGCCGAATCTTCTTTCCGCAATGGCCCTTCGGGCGTCGTCAAGATGTTTTTCGGCATTGCTTTTCAGTCGGAAAACGGCGGGAAATCGGTCGGCGGCGGCGGCGTTGGTTTCTATTATTTTTTGGAGTTTATCGAGTGCCGTGTTCGCTTCAGTCATGGTTTGCCTCGCTTTTTCTTCGTTGATTGCTACAGTCGTTGTCGCCGTGGCCTCTTCTTGGATGCGAGTTTGCAGTCGTTCAAGGGTTTGTTCTTGGATTTTTTCGGTTAGTTCTTTCAGGGAACCGCTGACGGCCGTTTGTTTAAGGTTATTCAATATCTGTATTTGTCTGGGGAGCGAACCGGGAATCTCCTTGGCGTAATTTTCGAACTTGATTCTTTCGGCTTCGTTCAGATTGGTCAGGGTTTGCTGGAGCCGACTCAGGGTGTTTTCCTGGGCTCGCCGGACGGCGTCTTTTGCTTGTTCCGGGACTTTCAATTCAACTTCCTTGAGAACTTCAAGATTTTTGAAATCCTTGAATCCGCTGCCCGCCTGCTGGTTTACCACTCTTTCCAGGCGCCGGCCGAATTCTTCGGCCGCTTCCAATCTCAGGGGCACGGCGTTCACGGTTTCCAAACTTTTTTCCTTTATTTGTTCCACCGTTTCCCTGGCGGGACGGAAATCGCCGGAAATTTTATCAAGGATTTTTTGCTGTTTGATGCCGTAGTCAACGAGTTTGTCCAGGAAATTTTCAAGCGCTGGCGTTTTTTCGGCCGCGGTTTCCAGGCGCTGTCTTATCCGTTCCATTTCCCGGTTGTAATTTTCCAGGGCGCTTCTCAGGGTCTCTCCGGGGATTCCTTGGCGCTCGGCCAGTTTTTTTGCCTCCAGCAGTTTCTCGTTGGCGAATTTAAGGGAGAGTTCCGCTCTCTTGACCGGATTGAAAGTCAGGGCGCCCTGAAAAAACCGGGAAACGTTTTTCAGGAAATACAGGGGGCTGGTCGGCAGTATTGTCGGGTCCGATACTCCCAATTCGGCGCCGGAAATATCCACGTCCCAGCTGACCGCTTCCGCGGCGTCTTCTTGGGCCGAAGCCCCGGAGCCGAACATCAACAATCCGGCAAGAATTAAAACAATAAATGATTTTTTCATGATTTGGCGGCGGAAATCCGATATCCGATGCATCAAAAATATTTGATGGCCGATATCAACTCCACCCGATTTTTTATGGCTGTTTGCTTCCATCATACCAGAATTATCGGGGCGCGCAAATCAAAAGGCCAGAAATTGAACCATCGCCCGGCTTAAATCAAGGAGCGGGACAGGCAGGAAAATGCCGTAGCTAATCGGCGCCAGAATCAGGAAAAACAGCGCGACCAGTCCCAGAAATACGGCGCGCG
>CAZICC010000109.1:0-2328 GCA_964537645.1 uncultured Candidatus Saccharibacteria bacterium
CCTGGAAAAAATTTTCGCCCTGGTTATAAAAAAACTGGATTTGGACGACTGGGAAGTTTACCGGCCCATTCCGACTTTGGAAAATAAATTTTTGATTGACCGCCAAGATTTTAAAATTTTGGTTGATAAATTGTTAAAATTTCAAAAACAGACCGGTCGGATTTTTAACATCGTCAATGCCGTTCCTTTTTGCGCTTACGACCCTAAGAAAGTCAATAAAGTTTCCAATGGCGCTCTTTCAGTTGACGGCCACGTCCGTTACGCCATTGACCCGCGGGGTTTTGCCAAACCGGATTATTACATTGACAAGAACATCGGCGACCCTCTGGATATTTTGGGTTGCTGGAATCATTGTTTTATGAAAAAAATGCGCAATTTGGAATTCGCGCCAAAGAAATGTCGCGGCTGCGAATATTTAAACAAATGTCGCGGCGGCAGCCGGTTTGCGGCGGAAATGGTTTTTGGGCGCTGGGATGCCGAAGATCCCTTGATGCCGTAATATGTCTTCCAAAAACAAATTCTTGGATCAAGTAGCGGCCATTCTGCGCTTAAAAATTTTTTTAAGCGAAATTTCTCGCGCGAATCCCAAAGAGGCCAAAGATTTAAGCCGGAAGAGAACGAAGCGGGACTTTAATATTATAAAAAAATGGATTAAGGGAGACGAGGTTTTGGATTATGGCTGCGGTTCGGGCGAAGTCGCCTTGATGATAAAAAGCGAATTGAAAAAGGAGGTAATTTTAACCGATGTGGCGAACAGAAACAAGACCCCCCTTCCTTTTTATTTATGCGATTCTAGACGAACTCCATTTGCCGACAATCAATTTGATACGGTGATAATGTTGAATGTTTTACACCATGCCGGAAATATGGGTCTTTTAATAAGAGAAGCGGCGCGGTTAACCCGCGGAAGGATTATTATTTTTGAACAGCATCTTTACAAAAAAGAAGAAAGCCGAGGCCTTTCCCGGCAAGAATGGAAGAATTTGGTTGTTTTCGAAGAAATAATTCTCAGGGACGGAGATGACGATATTTTTAAAAATAAATTTTTTGAACTATATCATTTGTGGAGTTATGACGATTTAATTAGATATTTCCGGCGCTATCGTTTAAAATTGATTTTTAAAAAATTTATCCCTCCATTTTTTAAAAACATATTCATCAACCAGGGTTGGCTTTTTGTTTTGAACAAAAATGCTTTTTGATTTGAAATTATTCAAAAAAATCACCGAGGTTGAATTTTCCACCGACTACAGCACCGGCGGGTTTCTTTATCCGCCGCTCTTTGTTTGGCCGAAAGTCGGAAACTATTTACAAACAAAGAAAGAAATCAAAGAAGTCATCCGGGTTTTAAATACGGGTCTGGGGATGTACGTCCATTTTCCGTTTTGCGCCTATAAATGCGCATTTTGCCGTTTTTTTTCCTTAGGGAATAAAAATCCGGCTGATTACGAACAGTTTTTGGATTATTTGGTCAAAGAATTGAATCTTTGGGCGAAATTACTCAAATCTGCCAAGGGCCTAAGAAAAATTCCTCTGGAAACCGTTTATCTCGGCGGCGGCACTCCGACTTTGTTCAATTTGGAAAAGTTTTTCAACGCCCTTCAGAAAGATTTTGAAATCAAAAATTGCCGGCAGATAAATTTGGAATCAACCCTGGACGCGCTTGACGAAAAAAAATTGCGCTTTTATAAAAAAGTCGGCGTTAGCCGGTTGCTTATAGGCATTCAAAGTCTGGACCCGGAAGTTTTAAAGAGGGCGGGCCGTTTTCTCGGGCAGGCGCGGATTCTGGAAAAGGTTTACTCTTCGGCGAGAAAAATCGGCCTTCCGGCGATTACCCTTGAATTAATCGGCGGCCTGCCGGGCCAATCAAGAAAAAGTTTTTTTGGCGATTTGAAGCGGCTTATTGCCTTGAAGCCTGACGGCATTCATATCTACCCCTTTTTAAGAACTCCGCTTTCAATTGTTGGCAGGAAAAATCCGATCGAAAAAGAGAGTTGTCGCTTGCTTTCGTGTCAGAGAGAGGAATGGATTCGGCATGGCTATCAATTATTGAAAAAAAGCGGCTATGTTGATATGGGCGACGAATGGATTCGTGGAGAATTCCAGGGGGCGAGAAATTTTCAGAATGCCGGCCGGAATCAAAGCGTGATTCCGGTCGGCCCCTCGGCAGTGGGTAATTTCAAGAAAAACGATATAAATATGCGTTTATTTAACTCATCCGACTTGGGCGAATACGCGAGAAGCGTCAAAAACGGTCGCTTGCCGCTGGCGAAATATTTCCGGCTTGAAGCCGGAGAGCTAGCGCGTAGTCAAATAATTAGCTTAATG
>CAZICC010000110.1:0-2327 GCA_964537645.1 uncultured Candidatus Saccharibacteria bacterium
GAGCCGAAAACTATCGGTCGCCCCGCTTTTTCGTTCAGCCGCAAGATGCTGGAAAATTTCAGGGAAGTTTTTTGTCTTACTCTTTCGGCTCAAATCGCCACTTTGCCGCTGATTATCTATTATTTCGGCCGGCTGAGTTTGGTGGCTTTGCCGGCCAATCTGGCGATTTTACCGGTTATCCCATTAACGATGTTTTTCGGCTTTCTGGCCGGCGGGCTGGCTTTGGTCTCGGTGTTTTTGGGGAAAATCGCCGCCTCCGCGGTTTTCATTCTTCTTTCTTACGAAATGGCGGCGATTAATTTTTTCGCCAAAATTCCTCTGGCTTCGGTTTCTCTGCCTTCTTTTTCGATTTTGTGGGTCGCCTCTGTTTATTTGGGCTTAATCATTTTAGCAATCGTCAAATGGCGGGCAAAAAGGCAATCGGCGTAAAATTTTTTATTTTGGCGTTTTTGGCCGGCGCCGCGGCTTTGATTTGGATTGGCGTTTGGCATTCCGCGCCGACCGGGCGTTTGAAAACCGTGTTTTTTGACGTCGGTCAGGGCGACGCGATTTTTATTGAAACCCCCGGCCGTCGGCAGGTTTTGATTGACGGCGGGCCGTCGCAAAAAATCCTCGCCAAACTGGCCGCCGAGATGAATTTTTGGGACGACCGCCTTGACGTCGTGATTTTAACCCACCCGGACGCCGACCATATTTCGGGACTCGTTGGCGTTTTAAGGCGGTATCGGGTCGGGCTTTTTATTCATTCGGGGATTTCCCGGCCAACGGCCGAATATCGGGAAATTCTAAAAATCGTGAAAGAGAAACAAATACCGGCCCTGGCCGTCAGCCGAGGGACTCGCGTTAAATTCGGCGACGGCGCGAGCGCCGAAATTTTGTGGCCTCCAAGCGAATTGTCTTTCGGCGTTTCCGACACCAACCGGTCGTCTATCGTCAACAGGTTCAATTTCGGCTCAAAAACTTTTCTTTTTATGGCCGACGCCGAAGCAAAAGAAGAGCAAGGTATCCTCGCTTTTTTGAACGACGACTTAAAGACCGATGTCTTGAAAGTTGGCCATCACGGCTCAAAAAACGCCTCTTCGCCGCTGTTTTTGGCGACTATCCGGCCGGTTTTGGCGGTTATTTCCGCGGGCCGCGCCAATCGTTACGGACATCCCCATCCGGACGTCTTGAAGCGCCTTGAGGAAATAGGCAGCCGGATTTTGCGCACCGATATCCTGGGAGATATTGAAATATCAACCGACGGCTTGACATTGAAAATTCCTTCTGATAGAATGCGAATGTTGACGAATTAACGATTGATAGCCCGGCTCGCAGAGCCGGTCTATTTTTAAAAAATATAACAAAAACATGATAAATTTTGACACGAAGCAATTCGCCTCGGCGCTGGCCCAGATTGCCGAAGAAAAAGGCATTTCGCAGGACAAAGTGATTGAAACCATTGAGATGGCCATCGCCGCGGCTTATAAAAAAGAATACGGCCGCAAGGGCCAGATGGTCCGGGCGAAATTCGATAAAGACACGGGCGAAGTCAACCTTTCGCAAGTCAAACTGGTGGTTGACGAAAGTATGCTGAAATCGGAGGAGGAAATCAAAAAAATGGAGGAGGCGAAAGAGAAGATGCTTCAGGAAGAAACGTTGAAAGCGGAAGAAAAGGAAGCCGAGCCGGAGGTGGAAATGGACGAAGGCGAAGACAAGGAGAAAAAAATCAGATTCAATCCAGAAAAACACATTATATTGGACGAGGCCAAAAAGATAAAATCCGGCATCGTGGTCGGAGAGGAGTTGGAATTTCCTCTTGAAACAAAAGAGGACTACGGCCGCATTGCCGCCCAAACCGCGAAACAAGTCATTATCCAGCGGATTCGAGAAGCCGAGCGAGAAACCGTTTTTGACGAATACAAAGAAAAAGAGGGTCAGATAATTTCCGGCCTTATCCAGCGTTACGACCGGGGGAACGTTTACGTTGACATCGGCAAGACCATCGGCATTCTTTTTCCCGAAGAACAGGTGAGGTCCGAGCGTTACCGAATCGGCGAGCGGCTGAAATTTTACGTCCTGGCGGTGGAAAAAACTTTCAAAGGGTCGGGCATCGTTCTTTCGCGGTCTCATCCCAAATTGATTTCCAAACTTTTTGAATTGGAAGTGCCGGAAATCGCCCAAAGAACCGTTGAAATAAAATCATTGGCCCGCGAACCGGGAAGTCGTTCGAAAATCGCCGTGGCTTCCTTGGAGGAAGGGGTGGACCCTGTCGGTTCCTGCGTCGGACAGAAAGGAACGCGGGTGGCGGCGGTCATCAACGAACTCGGCGGGGAAAAGTTAGACAT
>CAZICC010000111.1:0-2276 GCA_964537645.1 uncultured Candidatus Saccharibacteria bacterium
AGCAAAAACTTTACGGTGTCGACCAGGTGCTGATAATTCTGCCTCAAAATCACCAGGTTGATTTTTACCGCTTGACCCAAATCTTTCAGGTTTTTTATCCCGCAAGAGGCCTGCTCGTAGGTTCCTTTCGTTCCCATAAGTTTATCGTGAACGTCTTCTTTGCAGGAATGGAAAGAGACGACGAAATCGTCAACCCCGGCTTTAATCATTTTCTCGCAAAAATCCCGATAATAATACATCCGGCCGTTGGACTGCACTTCCACTCTCGGCAAGCCCCGCTTTTTGGCGTATCTCACCAATTCCAAAAGGTCCGGCCTTAAAGTCGGCTCCCCTCCCGATAAGGCAAAAGCCCGGGCCCTGACCTTGACGGCCAAATCAATGTCGGCTTTAACTTCTTCGGTGGTCTTAATGCCGCCGCCTTCTTTGATATAATGTTCGATTTGCCGTCCCACCGAGCAAAAAATGCATTTGCAGTTGCAGCGAAAAATCGTCAAACTTTCCACTTTGGCGAACTGGCCAGGCTGCCTTGATTTTTCGTCTTTTTTCGCGGAAATAGCCATTGCCTTTAATTTAATGTTTTATTTAAAATCAATCAATGCCCCGCGGTATTTATTTTCTTTTTTCATTTTCCCGACCAATTTGCCGTCCCGGAATACGGAAATTTCTTTTTCTTTGACAGCCAGCTGGTTGCCTTTTTTGACGAGATTCAGATTTTCTTTCGGAAAAAGCGACGAATACGGCAAAATTCGGTTATATTTCAATCGATTTCCCTTAATTTTGCCATCAAAAACCAACCAATTAAAGTAATCAAAATAGAGTATCGGGTTTTTGAGCGCGAACTCAACTTCTTGCGCCAAATCCGGCGTCTCTTTTTTTAAAATCTCTAAAGTTTTCTGGCCGATTTTTATAGATTCTTTGCAGCCAAAAGAACAAGGCATATGTTTAATCAAAAAAAGATGTTGAGTCGGCCGCCAAATTTCGGCTGTTCTCAGATAAATTTCAACGCTTTTGTCTTTCAATTTTGATTCAAAATTAAAAATTGAATTGCAATAAAAAGAAGAGTGGGCCTTGGTTTTAAGTAGAGCCTCAATCGTCAAATCGCGATCCGCTTGGCCACAATTTTCCATAAAACTATTGACGCAACAAAAAGGATAACCCAATAATTTTCCGAAAGTTTTCCGGTCGCCGATTTTTTCCGCCTCGTAAGCTATTTTGGCCGATTGCGGCTTTAAAGAAAAATAGGCGCAAAAAAGCGGCTCTTTGATTTTTTGACCGTAAAAAACCGCGTTGAATCTTCCGACTAAAACGCGGAGGCCCGCTTTGCGCCAAGCCCTTAAAAAATCCCTGGACGGATATTGGTTAAAACCGACGCGAACTGCCGATTTCAATCCGTGCCTTAGCAAAAAATAAGATTGCGCGTCAATTCCGTAAAAATGATACTGATTTCCCTTGTTAAAAAATTGCGGCGAAAACTCTTTTGTCATCTTGAAATTAATTTAAAAGCCGTGATTGGGCCCTGTTTAAAAAGTGATTTTTTGTCGAAATATTTTTCCAGAAAATCGCAGGGATAACAATGGTCAAAAAAGGGATTGCATCGCTGACAGCGCCAATCTTCAAAATAAATCAGGCAATCGGCATTTCTCATTTCGGTCAAAAATAAATCGTGGGTCGCCTCCATTATCAATTCCAAATCAATGAGGCGGCGGCGGTTATCCGGGAAATAATCGCTGGTGTAAACCATAAAATTGGCGCCGGCGATATAACAACCGTTGGGCGTTCTGGCGACGGCCGAATAATAATCGGGATAAGGTTTTTCGGCCCGGGCGTCCCGGAACAGCGACAATTTTAAAGGAAGCGGAAGGGTAATAATCAAAAAAGCGGGCAGGGAAACCAAAATAAAAACGGCAAATATTTTTCCGGACGACCGGCTAAACCGGCCAATTAGCTCAACAAATAGATAAAAGGGCAGGGTGGCTAAAAGCGCGTAAGATAAATTCAAAATCAAGGTGCGGCGGAGATAATCCCCGCTCCGAAGCCGGCCGGCGTAAATTTCTTGAGCCGGCGCCACCATCGCCGAAAAAAGAAAGATAAACGAAAATAGGCCGAGAATGAACAAAATTTGCCGGCGGCGCTCCTTTTTGAAAATCAAAGCGAGCGGCGCCGCAATCAATCCTAAAATGAAAAAAGCGGAAATAAAAACATTATAAACGTAATGGCCCGTTCTCCCGCCCAGATTTTGATTGAAAAACTGCTCAAAAATAGCCGGCGCCAGAACG
>CAZICC010000112.1:0-1781 GCA_964537645.1 uncultured Candidatus Saccharibacteria bacterium
GTCGAACCCCTGCGGGAATGGATTTTATATACGAAACAGGCCGATTTTTTGAGCAAATCGGAAAATTATCACGAAATCAAAACATTTGTTCAAAAAATCGGAACGAACCCTCGGGTTCGTAACAAATCCGCCGCCTTTGATTTTTGCCCAGCCAGCCAGTTTGCCGCGAAGCGGCAAACCATTTTGCGGAGCGCGGCCGCGCGGCGGCCGCGCGGAGCAACCCTTTCAAACGAGGAAGTATCAATCTGCGGAGAGGCAGGGATTCGAACCCTGGACACCCTTTCAGGTGTACGTGATTTCCAGTCACGCCCTTTCGACCGCTCAGGCACCTCTCCATTCGCTCCGCTTAAATTCAAAACTATTCTATTCTTTTTCGCCGTATTCAGCAATAGCTTGGCGGATTTCTTCGCGCGTTTTGAAATTTTTCAAATAGTCTCTTATCTCATCCCTTCCAACGCCTTGATTCTTTCCTCCGTCGGCGGATGGGTTAAAAATAACTTGTGGAACCAGGATTTTTTTTCTTTTCCGCGGAAAGGATTGGAAAAATACAAATGGGCGGTGGCGTCGCTCGCGTGGCGGACGGTTCGCGGATAAGCCGAGATTTTCCTCAAAGCGGAAGCGAGGCCTTCCGGATAGCGGGTCAAAAGCGCTCCCGAAGCGTCGGCCAAAAATTCCCGTTTTCGGGAGACCGCGAGCTGTATCAGCATGGCGGCAACGGGCGCCAGAATCGCGGCGACGATTCCCAAAACCATCATAATCGCTCCCAATTGCCCCCTGTCGCGGCTACCCGAAGAACGGCCGCCCCAAAAACTCATCCGCAAGAACAAGTCCGAAAGCATGGCCACGGCGCCTACTAAAATTACCACGATGGTGGAAACCAACATATCGCGATTGCCGATGTGGGAAATTTCGTGGGCAATGACTCCTTCCAGTTCCGAACGCTCCAGAACTTCCATAAGGCCGGAAGTGACGGCCACTACCGCGTGCCTGGCGTCCCGGCCCGTGGCGAAAGCGTTGGGCGCCGGGTCGTTGACGACGTAAATTTTCGGCATTGGCAGGCCGGCGGCAATGCAAAGGTTTTCCGTGATACGGTAAAGTTCCGGCGCGTCTTTTTTTTCAATCGGTTTCGCGCGCGACATCGCCAAAACGATTTTATCCGAATACCAATAACTCAAAAAGCTCGTCAGGAAACTGAAACCGACCGCGAAATACAAAATCAACGGCTGATTGTAAACCCGGCCGAAAAGCCAGCCCAGCCCTATGATAAACGTCAAAAAAACAGCGATTAAAAGCCAGGTTTTTCTTATATTCCGGGAAACTTGGGTGTATAAAGTAGCCATAAATATTATCCGAATGCTGCGAATTTTAATCCAAATCTACGAATAAAATATTCGTTGATTAGGATACGCGTTCGTTGATTAGGCCAATACTAAAACTTTACTTCCGGCGTTTTGCGCTCCTCTTCGGCGGCTTCAAAAAATTCCCGTTTTTGGAACTTGAAAGTCCGGCCGATGACGTTCGCCGGGAAATGTTCCAGATTGATGTTCAAGTCGCGGACGTTGGCGTTGTAAAACCTGCGGGCGGCCTGAATTTTGTTTTCGGTGTCGGAAAGTTCGCGCTGAAGTTCCAAAAAATTTTCCGAAGCGCGAAGTTGGGGATAATTTTCGGCGACGGCAAAAAGCGTTTTCAGGGCGTCGGTCAGCATGTTTTCGGCCCGCATTTTATCGTGAGGATTGCCGGCCGAAAGCGCTTTGGCCCGAGATTCGGTGACTTTTTCCAGA
>CAZICC010000112.1:1791-2237 GCA_964537645.1 uncultured Candidatus Saccharibacteria bacterium
GCTCGTGGCTGGCGTACCCTTTAACTGTTTCTATTAAATTGGGAATCAGGTCGTGCCTGCGTTTCAACTGGACGTCAATGTCCGACCAGGCCTCTTCGGAACGTTTGGTCAGGGTGACGAAGCGGTTATAGGCGAAAACCGCCCAAAGAACGACGGCGGCCGCGGCCGCTATGATAATCGCGAATGGAGACATAAAATTTAACTTACGACTTTTAACTTACGACTTTTCGTTTGACCCATTACTTACGACTCACGACTCACGACTCACGACATTTTTAATTTATTTTTATATTGTCGTTAGTCATTGGTTGTTAGTTGTTGGTCGCGAAGATTGTCGTTAGTTATTGGTCGTTAGTTGTTGATTAATAGTGATATTTTAACCTAAAATTCATTTCTTGGCAACAATTTCAAAATCCCTCAAAAAGCAAAAGCCTTCTTTTTCCAAA
>CAZICC010000113.1:0-2113 GCA_964537645.1 uncultured Candidatus Saccharibacteria bacterium
AATCGCTTCATCGTTTTCTCTTTTTCGCGGCCCGGCATACGGCCGTGAAGCATGCCGACCTTCAAATCGGGAAACACCTCGTTCTTCAATTTTTCGTATTCTTCTTTGACGGCTTTGACATCGCCAGCTGACGACTGACGACCGACGACCGGCAGCTCTCCGAAATTATTTGTCGTTGGTTGCTGGTTGCCTGCCCCGTAGGCAGTTTGCTGCCCTTCGGGGTCAGTTGTTAGTTCAATGCGGGGGCAAATGACGAACGCCTGCCGGCTTTGCCCGATTTCCCCACGGATGAATTCGTAGGTTTTTTTCCGCGCCGCCGGCGGAACGATTTCAGTGATGATTTTTTGCCGGCCGGGAGGCAATTCCCTGATTAAAGAAATATCCAAATCGCCGTAAATCGTCAAAGCCAGGGTGCGGGGAATGGGCGTGGCGGTCATGGAAAGCAGATTCACGCTCAAGCCCGGTTTTAATTTTGAAGATAATTCCGCCCTTTGTTCCACGCCGAAACGGTGCTGTTCGTCAATCACGGCCAGAAACAAATTTTTGAAAGAAACCGATTTCTGGACGAGCGCGTGGGTGCCCACGGCGATTTCAACCAAGCCGCTCCCGACTTCCCGGATTAAATTTTTCCTGGAAGAATCCCGGATTTGCCCGGAAAAGGACTTCAGGGATTGCGAAGCGGTCAGAAGCCCGATGGCCACTCCGAAGGGAGCGAGAACCTTGGAGAGCGTCCGAAAATGCTGTTGGGCCAGAATTTCCGTCGGCGCCATGAAAGCCGCCTGGCCCCCGGATTTAACAGTCATCAGCGCGGCCAGGGCCGCCACCACGGTTTTCCCCGAGCCAACGTCTCCCTGCAAAAGCCGGTTCATCGGCTCGTCTTTTTCCAAATCCTTCAAAATCTGCCAGGCCGAAACGCGCTGGCTGTCGGTCAGCTTGAAAGGCAAAGAGGCGACAAACTTTTTGGCCAATTCAATGTCCGCCTTGACCGCCGGCGCTTTGGTTTTTTTGAGCTTTTTTCTGGCCGCGAGCCCCGTCAACTGCCACAAAAACATTTCTTCAAACGCCAGGCGCCTTTTCGCTTCTTTGGCCATCGTTTCGGATTTGGGAAAATGAACCTGCCAAAGGGCCGTTTTTAAATCCAAAAGTTTCTGCCTTTTTTTAAGCTCGCGGGGCAGGATGTCGGGAATTTGATAAGCGAATCCGAGCAAGGGCTTGATAAAAAACCTCAAAGCCCGGCTCGTCAGGCCGTCGGTAACGGGATAGACCGGAATCAGGCCGGCCGTGTGCTTCAGCGCGCTTCTCGGCTTCGCGGCCGCCGAGCCGCCGCAGGCGACGACTTCGTAGACCGGTCCGACCATCGCCGGCGATTTTTTGGAAAGGGTGACTCTGCCCGAAAGGTTAACCAGCATTCCTTTGCGGAGATTTTTGGCCAGATACGGCTGATTGAACCAGACGGCCCTGACCCCTCCGGTGTCGTCCTCCACCAGGGCCTCGGTGATATGCATCCTTTTTTTCCAGGAACGGATGTTTTTGATGTCCGCGATTTTTCCTTGAATCGTGGCCGCTTCGCCCCCAATCGCCAAATCCCGGATTTTCGCCAAATTGGAAAAATCCTCGTAGCGGTGAGGAATGTGGCGCAGCAAATCTTTTATTGTTTTAATCTTCAACCTATGGAGCTTTTTAACGTAAGCCGGCCCGATGCCGCGGACACACTCAATAGGCGACGAGATATTTATCGGAATCATTCGGCGCGCCTCTTCGGCCTGGTATCTCCCAAGACAAGACCGTTGAGGGATTTTTCAATCTCTTTTATTATAGCACAACGACTCCTCCCGGTCAGGCGACTTTAGAACAAAATGATACAAATGAGACACTAAAAAGGTATGTCCCGCATCCGAGAATGTCAAGAGTTTTTACCTTCAATTAAAAATCCGCTTGACGGCGGATTTTTAAATTTTCGGAGGTTCAACCTCCGATTCAAAAGGCTGCTTTCAACCAAATGGTTTAGCCAGATTTTTAAAATACCGGCTTCGGCCATCGTTCAATCCCTTGATTCGATTTGCGCCATTATTGATTCCTCATTCGTTGAAACTTATTCCAGGCGCAACGAACA
>CAZICC010000114.1:0-2063 GCA_964537645.1 uncultured Candidatus Saccharibacteria bacterium
TTTTTGACATCTGTGGATAACTTTTGACAAATTCTTATGTTTTGTGCTATTATATAAATGGAATTGATACAGCCCTGATTAGTCACCTTTATGGTGTGCGTCTTCGCAAGAAGTAGGGGCTGTATTTATTTTGGCCAGATTTGGACGTTTATCTCCTTTTGGGAAATATATTTGTAATACATTTCAAAATTTTTCTTTTGCTGTATTTTCCGATTGATGACACCCGATATATAATCGGCTAACTGAAGAAGATTGTTGCTACGCGAACGTTCCATCTTTACGCTTTTTATAAGCCGCTCGCCATCGGCATTCATCTTTTTTTTCAGGTACCGGCCCAATTGGCTTCTGAAAACCTCACTACCGCTTTTATCAATTTTTACTTTTGCCAGCTTGAGGTATGGTTTACTGTTTTGAAAAATCAATCCGCAAGCGTACTTGTAAAATGATTCTTTGTTTTTAAAACCTTCGCCATAAAGCTTTTGAGGGTCTTTATTGATGGTGATGCCCAAATAGAAAAAATTGTACGGCGACACCGCTTCTAGAAATTTCTGGCGAAGCGACTCGGAATTATCGAAAAAGTGAAATTGAAAATCAGGTAAAAGGCCTGATTCTTTCTTTAATAACTGAATCCTTTGATCGCAAGCCGTGGCCTCATCGTCATCTTCAAAAATAATGAGAGAAATAATAAAATAGCGGCTTGACCCTTCCTCAATTTTTAATCCCGTATCCCCGGACTCATCAATAAAAACCAGCATATTTTTTATTTACTCGTTTCCTCCCGCAATTTCAATCTCTTCCGGCGTGAGGTTGTAAAGTTTATAAACCTGCTCGTCTATTTTTTTGTCGGTTTTTCTATATTATTTCAGATTCAATTTAAAAAATTCTACCTCGCGCCAAACCTTCATTTCTTAAAAAAATTTAAAATATTGAATATGGCTATTACAATTGTGGCTAAACTTACCAAAAAACCTACGACAATTTGCCAATTCTTCATTAGCCAGGGCCTTAATTCATGTTCGCCTTTATAGGCAAGAAAAAACCGTCGATTCTCATTAAACGGGTTGCTCTCCAAAAGAAATCCGCCATCTTTTTCCGCCGTTGCTATAAATCCGTCTCTGAGCAGTTCAAAAAGAGTTTTCCGGATATTTCCATAGCCACAACCTTTTAATTTCCATTTACGCGGGACGGCATCCAGTACCTCGTTTGTGTCGGTGTATTCCTTCTCAATGGTGTTCCGCTTTATTATCCGCAGAATCTCTCGCTTGTTTGGCCTAAAATAACCCATGTTATTATTTGATGCTAAACAATATTTAACCAATTTATCTTTTTATCCTCTTTTTGTAGGATAATCTATGATTTTCATAATTCAGCTTGTCTTACGGTTTTATTTTACCTCTTTACCGCCAACCAGACAACTCCTTGAAAATCGCGAAAAGGTGTGATAATTTGATAGAGTATGATTTTGGGGTTTAAAAACAAAATTTGGATTTTGGCTGTTGTTTTTCTCGCGGCCGGATTTTTTGTTTTTCCGGGCCGGGCGGAAGGCGCGGGCGAAGTGATTATCAATGAAATCGCCTGGATGGGAACAAACGTTGATTACAATAATGAATGGATAGAGCTTTATAATAACACTGATTCCCCGATTGATGTTTCCGGTTGGACTTTGCGCAGTCAAGACGGAACGCCTTCAGTTGTTTTGTCCGGAGTTATCGCGGCGAAAAGTTTTTTCATTTTGGAAAGAACCGACGACGAAACTTTGCCGAGTATCGCGGCCGACCAGATTTACGTCGGTGCGTTGGGAAATTCCGGCGAAAATTTGGCATTGAAGGATAATTCAGGAAATTTGATTGATTCGCTTGATTGTTCTTCCGGCTGGTTTGCCGGCGACAATGCCTCCAAACAAACAATGGAAAGAAAAAATCCCCAATTTGACGGAAATAATCCGAATAATTGGGGAACAAGCCAGAATTCCGGCGGAACGCCAAAAGCGCAAAACAGCGTTTTTTACGGCGGCGAGCCGACTCCGACGCCGACACCGACGCCAACACAAACTCCGATACCCA
>CAZICC010000115.1:0-1970 GCA_964537645.1 uncultured Candidatus Saccharibacteria bacterium
CGCGGCGGCCGACTGGGCGGAAACGGTCAGGACGGGCGATAAAAAACCGACCGCCAGAACCGAAGCGGTAAAGATCGCGCCTATTTTTCCCGTAAGAATAATGCTGGTTTTCGCCATAAATTCAATTGGATAAATTTTATCATATTCCGGCGTTTTAGTCAAGTCAAAAGGGGCAAAACGGCTGCGCGCGAGAATGATGATAACTTGTCAATAATTTCCGCTTGTAAATTTTAAAAAAAGAAAGTAAAATAAAACCGGAATGTTGATTATGTTTTCGCATGCCAAAACAATCTAAAAATTATTCCAATCCGGAAACGGTTTCCGACCGTTTGCCGCCGCAAAACATTGAAGCCGAACAGTCGGTTCTGGGTTCTTTGATGCTGGATAAAGACGCGATTATCAAGGTTGCCGATATTCTCGCGGCCGAAGATTTTTACAAAGGCGCGCACCAAAAGATTTTTGAAGCGATGACGGATCTTTACGCTCGGCGCGAGCCGATTGACCTCTTAAGTTTGTCTTCGCACCTGAAAGAAAAAAACGAAATTGACGAAATCGGCGGCATCGCTTACTTGACGACTTTGGTCAATTCCGTCCCCACGGCGGCCCACATCGTCCATTACGCCAAAATCGTCAGAAAAAAAAGCGTCCTGCGCAATTTAATCAGCGCGTCCTACGAAATCCAGAATTTAAGCTACCAGGAAACCGGCGACGTGGAAGAGCTTCTGGACGAAGTGGAGCGCAAAATCTTTAAAATATCCCAGAAATCCGTCGGCCAGCAATTCCTGCCGATCAAAGAGGCCCTTCCGTCGGTTCTTGAGCGCATTGAAAAACTCCAGCGGGGAGACAAAAGCTTGCGGGGCGTGCCGACCGGATTCGCGGCGCTGGACACGTATCTGGGAGGATTGCAAAAATCCGATTTTGTCGTGCTCGCGGCCCGGCCTTCTTTGGGCAAGACGTCGCTCGCCCTTGATATTGCCCGCCATGCCGCGCTGGAAGAAAAAATTCCCGTCGGCGTGTTTTCCCTGGAAATGTCCAGCGAGCAACTGATAGAACGTTTTATCGCCGCCGAAGCAAGGATTGATCTTTGGCGGTTGAGGACCGGCAAACTTGAGAATAAAGAAAAGAATTTCTCGGAAATTCGCGGGGCTCTGGACAGGCTGGCCGAATCTCCTCTTTTCCTTGACGATTCCGCCCTGCCGAACGTCATGCAAATCCGAACCGCGGCAAGGCGGCTTCAAGCGGAACACGGCCTGGGTCTTTTGATTGTTGATTATATCCAGATGATTTTGCCGCGGTCTTCCTACGAAAACATGGTCCAGCAAATGACGGAAATTTCCAGGTCTTTGAAAGCCCTGGCTAAAGAACTTAACGTGCCGTTGCTGGCCATTTCCCAGCTTTCACGGGCGGTTGAACACCGTTCTCCCGGCGACAGAATCCCGCGCCTCGCCGACCTTCGCGAATCCGGAGCCATAGAGCAGGATGCCGACGTGGTTTTGTTCATTTACCGAGAGGATAAAGACAAAGGAACTTCGGACAACAGCAATATCGCCAAAATCATCATCGCCAAGCACCGTAACGGCCCGACCGGCGAAGTCCATTTGTCTTTTATCCCCGACCGGGCGACCTTTGATTTCCGGGATGTTGACAAGACGCATTCGGACGAGAGTTTTTCCGCGACCCGGCTTGATTACAACAACAATCCCGGCGAACCATTTTAAAATTTTCCATGACTTACCCGGAACCAATCCAAAAATTCGTTGAAAAATTTTCCCGATTGCCGTCCGTTGGCCCCAGGCAGGCCAGCCGTTTCGCTTTTTTCCTTCTGAAACAAGGCAAAAAAGAAATAGAAGAATACGGGCGACTGCTTCTGGATTTGTCCAGGAACGTCAAAATTTGCTCCTCGTGCTTTTACACCGCCCTGAACGGAAAAAATGGCGACGATGTCTGCGATATATGCGTGGATAAATCTC
>CAZICC010000116.1:0-1893 GCA_964537645.1 uncultured Candidatus Saccharibacteria bacterium
CTTCGGCTTCATTATTTTCACCATGGCTTTCAGGTCTTCCTGCGGGGCATGGCCCGAGGAATGGATGTCCATTATCCGGTAATGCAGGACGAGAGCCCCCTGGCGAGAAAGGTTGTCGCGGAGGTTCTGAACCGCCCGTTCGTTGCCGGGAATCACCGACGAGGAAAGGATGACCGTGTCGCCTTTCTTGATTTTAATGAAGCGGTGTTCCTGGTTGGCGATTCTCATCAGGACCGCTTTGTCTTCTCCCTGCGCGCCGGTGCAAAGATAGACCAGGTTTTTGTCGGGGAATCGGTGGCTTTCTTCAATCGGCACGATTGTTCCTTTTTGGGTTTTGACATAACCCAGGTTTCTCGCGATTTCAACGTTGGATTTCATGGAATAACCGGAAAGCGCGACGCGCCGGTTGTGGCGTTCGGCCATCAAAATGACTTGTTTCAGCCGGTCCAGGTGGGAGGCGAAAGTGGCGAAAATTATGCGGCCTTTCGCTTTTTCGATGATTTCTTCAATCGCGCGTTCAACCTGGCTTTCCGGCATTGAGCGGCCCGGCTCTTCGGCCCGGGTGCTGTCCAAAAGCAAAGCGAGTACCCCGCTCTGCCCTATTTGGGTCAGTTTCCGGATGTTGTTTTTCGGCCGGCCGGCGCGGTCGTAGTCAAATTTGAATTCCGCCGGCGAAACGATTTTCCCCAAAGGCGTATGGACGACGACGCCGATGGCGTCCGGAATGTTGTGGTTGACCCTGAAAAATTCCATCCGGAATCCGCCGGCCTTGTAGATTTTGTTTTCCTGGGCGATTTCAATGTCAAGGCGCGGCGCCTGGGGAAAATCGGTCTGACGTTTCAGTAAAATCGCCCGGGTCAGGGGAGCGGCGTAAATCGTCGGATTTCCCAGTTTTTCCATCAAGTGAGGCACGGCGCCGATATGGTCCAAATGGGCGTGAGTTACGATGACGCCTTTGATTTTCTTTTTTTTGGGCTCCAAATAGGAAATGTTCGGGATAATGTAATCAATGCCTGGCGTGTGTTCTTCGGGAAACTGCAGGCCCATATCCATGATTAAAATTTCGTCCCTGTGTTCAATGACGGTCATATTGCGGCCGATTTCTTCCAAGCCGCCGAGAGGAATAATTTTTATTATTTCATCTGAATATTTTGGATGTTGCTTTTTCATGTTTTATCATTTAGTCCCGCTTTGTTTAATATTTGGCGGGCGGGGGAGATTTGAGTTCCCGCGACCTTGCGGCCACCCCGCGCTTTTTATTCTGGTGCCCGGGGGGAGATTTGAACTCCCATGAGCTTGCGCTCACAGCGCCCTGAACGCTGCGTGTCTGCCAATTCCACCACCCGGGCGAAACGTTTATTATTATGCCGTGATGATTTTTAAAATTCTTCCTCTTTGTCCTGTTTCCAGAAATTGCCGAGTTTCAGTCCGAATCGTTCGTGTTCCCACTGGAAGAATTTTTCGCGCCGCAGCAATTCTTCGATTTTGCCGGTTATTTTTTCGGCGACATTCCGGCCGTAAAGAATGGGCGATTCCTTCATCTTCCGGTTTTCCATCGCGTAGCGGACGGCGCCGAGGATTATTCCTTTGTTTATCGGCGGAGCGACGATATTTGAGCCGGCCCAGACGGTTTCGGGCCGGTCGGAGCCGAAACGGACCGTCACCATCGGTAGGCGAAGAATGTTCGCTTCTTCCTGTTCGGAGCCTGAATCGCTCACGTTGACGGCGGCGCGACGCATAGTCCGGATATTTTCATTATACGTCCAAAGCCGGTCGGAATAAACAAGGTTGCCGTATTTCTTCGTCAGTTTTTTCATCCGGCCGCCGAGGTCGAACGATTTCATGGCATGCTTGTTGGCATTGCGGGAAAGCCAAAGCACGGCATGGCCGTCC
>CAZICC010000117.1:0-1847 GCA_964537645.1 uncultured Candidatus Saccharibacteria bacterium
AAATATATTTCGACTTCAAAGACATTATTAAGGTCCCGCTTTATTCGTCGCGTCCCGACCTTCACGATCGGCTGGCCGGAAAAGTCGGCGATTTCCCCCGAAATTTGGATTTAATCAGAAAATTACTTGCCCGAAAGAATCCGGGGTCTTTTGCCGTTCAGATTCCGATTGCGGTCAGCCGGGAAGAAAAATACTCCAATTATTTTCGGCTTAACGACACTTTGAAGTTTCTAAAAAAAATAGGAGTCCGCCGTTTGGAATTTTCAATTGAGCGTCCTCGTGAAACAAAATTTCCCGTTTCATTAAGAGAAATCGCCAGCCATCTTTCTAAAGCCCGCTATACCTTTTTATTTGATTTCTTGTTTAAAATCGCCAATTTGCCGTATTGCCTGATTAATGAACCAGAAGGAGTTATTTTAGAAAATCAAAAAGAGCGCGGCATTAAAACGACGAAATGTCGGAGCTGTTCATTTTTTTCAAAATGTCCGGGGATCTTGGAGGATTTTTCCAAGGGCATTCAATCCGACCTAATACCTAATCGTCTTCCGAAAGAAATAATGATAGAAGCGGAGACGCGGTGCAATTTTCAGTGCCGCTTTTGCTTTAACCGGGCCAGCTTCGCGCGGAGAAAGCACGGCGAATATGATAATTTGTCGGGCATTTACATTAAGCGAATTATTGATGCCATGGCGCGCGACCGCGTTCCCGTTGTCCGTTTTACCGGCGGCGAGCCGATGTTGAGGGAAGATGTTTTTGATTTAATCAAATACGCCAAGTCCAAAAATTTGGAAGTTCGGCTTAACACCAATTGTTATTTAATAAAAGGAAAAAAGACCGCCCGCTGGCTGGCAAAAAACTTGGATTATGTTCTGGTTTCAATGCATACTTACGACCCGCGGAAAGAAGACGAAATCACGGGCGTCAAAGGTTCTTTTAATCATAAAATAAAAATGATGCGTTGGCTCAAAGAAGCCGGCCTTAAAACTCTTCGCGTCAGCACTATCGCGACTTGGGATAATATCAGAAATTTGGAAAAAGTTTATAAAATATTAACGGATATCGGGGCGGATAAATGGGCAACCAATCGCATTATTCCCTTTCCGGACCAAAAAGACACTTTTTCTTCCCGGCAATTGAAGGCCCTGGCGCGAAAACTGGCCGAAATAAGAAAAGATATAATTAAGAAAAATCTTCCTTTAAAGGCGCACATTGTTAATGGCGCGCCGCTTTGCGCTGACGATCCTATTTTAATGAACGCGGTTGCCGCCGGCGCCCGGTCGATTGACGGCCACGAGCGTTTCGCGGTTGACCCGAGGGGATTCGCCAAGCCGATATACTATCTGGATAAAAACATCGGCAACCCTCTCAAGCCCCTTGAATGCTGGAATCATCCGTTTATGAAATCCTTGCGAGGTTATAAAAGCTTGCCAAAAGAATGTCAACACTGCGTTCTTTTGGAAAGGTGTAAAGGGGGGAATAGATATTGCGCTTACGCTGTCAATGGGAGTTATCGGGCCAAAGATCCTTTGATGGATTTTTCAAATATCGAAAATTACACATGACGATAACGCATCAATCTTTATACGATTCAATAATTAAAGCAGTAATAAACGATAAAAATGACGGATGCATAATTGAATTTTTGTTGCCTTCCGGCCGTAAGAAAAGACACATTGCAAGCGGAAAACGTTTATTGAACGGCATAAGCGTTTTAGAAAAAAGAGCGTTGAGATATTTAAAAAAAAGAGAGAGGATTTTAGATATCGGCGCGGGTGCCGGGAGGATATGTTTCCATTTACAAAAAAGAGGGTATAACATTGTTGCATTGGACAAATCAAAGATCATTT
>CAZICC010000118.1:0-1833 GCA_964537645.1 uncultured Candidatus Saccharibacteria bacterium
GCTCTCAAAGAACTAAAAATGACTTTGTCGCTATATTTAAAATTTTATCGCGGATTGGCGCGAATCAGGGCGTTTGAATCGTTTATTGCCAAGCTGGCCAGAGAAGGAAAATTTCGCCAACCGATTTGTTCTGTTTTGGGCGAAGAAGCTGGCGGAGTGGCCGCGGCCATCGCCCTCAAAAGGAACGATTGTTTATTGCCCCCTTCTCATCGGGCGATTTCCTATATTGCGGGTCGCGGAGCGTCGCCAAAAGTCATTTTTGCGGAAATGTTGGGCGAAAAAAAGGGTTCAACCTTCGGCTTGTCTGGTGACCGTTTCATTTTTCCCAAATTGGGCATTATGCCCTATTCCAATTCAATGGGCGCGAATTTCGCCCTGGCGGTCGGATTGGCGTTGGCCGTCAAAAGAAAAAAAGAGAAAAGAATCGTTGCCTGCGTTTTCGGCGACGGGGCCGCTTCTCGCGGCACCTTTCACGGCGCTTTGAATCTTTCGAAGATTTGGCGGTTGCCGATTTTATGGATTTGTCAGAATAACCAATTTTCTATTTCAGCCCGATTTTCCAAAATCTGTTCGGTTAATAGTATTGCCGATAGAGCCCGGGGCTACAATATTGATGGCTTTGCTATTGACGGCAATAATATTTTGGAGATTTACAAAAAAATCAATATTTGTCGAAAATTCATCCTCAGGCATTCTCTTCCGGTCTTGATTGAGTTGAAAACTTTCAGGATTTCCGGCCATTATGTCGGGGAATCGCGCGCCTATTTGTATCAAAAAAAACAAGATATCGTCAATTGGAGACAAAAAGATCCTCTCCGCGTTTTAGAAAAAAAATCGTTTAAAGCCGGGATTTTTCGGGGCAATATAAAAAACGAAATCAACAAGATTGATTTTCAAATTCAAAAAGAAATCAAGCCGTTATTCAAAACGAATTTTAACTAAAGATATGAAGAATAAAATCAACGTTTTGGCGAAAGAAATATTCTCCGCCCTAAAAAAAACAATAAAAGAAGGAAAATTCATCATCGGTCCGGAAGTTGAACGTTTTGAAATTGAACTCGCCAGGTATCTTGGCGTAAAAAACGTCATCGGCGTCAATACGGGAACCGACGCCCTGTTTTACGCCCTGAAATCTTTAGATATCGGTTTCGGAGACGAGGTCATTACCTCGCCTTTTACTTTTAGTTCAACGGCGGATAGCATTGCGATGGTCGGCGCCCGCCCCGTTTTTGTCGACATTGATTCTCGGACGTTCAATATAGATCCGTCAAAAATTGAGGCAGCGATAACGAAAAAGACCAAAGCCATCGTTCCCGTTCATCTTTACGGCCAATCCGCGGATATGACCGAAATTTTAAGAATCGCAAAAAATCACAACTTGAAAGTGATTGAAGACGCCGCTCAGGCATTTGGCGCCGAATGGCGCGGCAAAAAATCCGGCACCATCGGCGATCTTGGATGCTTGAGTTTTTTCCCGACCAAAATTTTGGGAGCCTTCGGTGACGGCGGAGCGATTTTGACCAATAACGATGTTTGGGCGGGAAAATTAAAATTGATGCGGGTCCACGGCGCGAAGAAAATGTATTACGAATATCCTTTTATCGGCGGTTCGAGTCGACTTCAAACCCTGCAGGCCTCTATTTTGCGAGTAAAATTGAAATACGCGGACCATTTCATTAATCGGCGACGCGAAATAGCGGATTTTTATTACAGGGGATTAAACGATTTGCCGCTGATTACCCTGCCTTTTCGCCAGCCGGAAGCGATTCATTCTTTTAATCATTTTACGACCAGAATCGGACGCGAGCGAGACAATCTTTTTCTTTTTTTATT
>CAZICC010000119.1:0-1774 GCA_964537645.1 uncultured Candidatus Saccharibacteria bacterium
TAAATCGCGATTGCCGAAAAAACAAACAGCAACGAATTGACGACCGTCAATGTTTTTATGGTAAGGGGCAGGAGAAAAGAAAGATAATGGAAAAAGAAAAACAAGCCGCGGGCGCGGAAAACGAATCCTTCCAAATCGGAAAGAAAGCGAGATTCAAATTGAAGCGCGGACTTAATGGCCATTATCTCCTTGTCTACTCGGACTAAAACCGGTTGATGAAAAACCAAAACCGCCAAAACGACGCCGGAAATCAGCAGTATCGCCAAAAAATACTTGTCTTCCTTAACTAATTTCTTTAAGTATCCGAAACTTGATATTCCGAAAACCGCGGCCACCAACGCCGACAAAATTATCAAAATAAAAACATAATCGGCGAAAACCGACTTAAAATTTTGATGGATTTCTCTCGCCTGAAGCGGAAAAAACAAAACCGCCGCCTGCAAGGCGATAAAAACGATAAAATAAAAAAACAGCGGAGCTTTTTTAATTTTCATCTTTTAAAATCGGCTTTAATTCCTTGTCTCCGTAATTCCGGATATATTCCTTCCAGATGCCTTCGCAATCTTTGTCGTAAAGGCATTTTCGGCATCTTTTGGCTTTGGCGCGGCCGACGAGGCGCCGGGAATTTTCCACGTCAAAATTCCGGAAATCCGGCGCCAAATGCTCCGATTTGAACATTTTTACTTCGTCAAGCTCGCTGATTTGATTTAAATAATTCCTAAAATGGCAAAGGGGAACGTAACGAATGTGCCAGTGATGAGCCCGGGATTTGCCGATATCAAGGCATTTTTGGATATGGGGCGCGGCTGCGGAAATTTTGGGAACATAACCGTGGAAATCCAGATGGGCCGCTCCGACCGAAGGGTCAACGAAAATAAATTCGGCGTTGCGGATGCCCAAATCAAAAATAAACTTGCCGATTTTGGGAAGATACCGATAATTTTGCTTTACGATGGTGGTATTGGAGCCGATATTATTCAAGCCCAGCTTCTTGACATTTTCCAATCCCGCCAAAAACTCCCGGAAACTCCCCCGAACCCGGGTTAAAGAATCGTGGAGTTTGGCATTATGTCCGTGAATGGAAAAAACCAAAGAATTAAGCCCCGCGCCGATGATTTTTTCGGCGAATTTAAAATAAGAAAACATCCGGCCGTTGGTGGCCATCATAATGGTCGCGAAGCCGCGATTTTTTGCGTGGCGAACCAGCTCAATCGCGTCCGGCCTGATGGTTGTTTCTCCGCCAATCAGCTCCAGATAAGTCGCGCCGCGCTTGCGGGCTTCCAGCATTTCTTTTTTGATTTCCGCCGTTGTTTTGGCCGGAAAATCCCGCTTCTCGCTGTCAATGCAAAACCGGCAGCGGTTGTTGCATTGGTATCCCCAGATGATGACGGTTTTATGAGTTTTGGTCCTGGTAGGAATGGCCATCGTTGACTGGTTTCAGTTCTTTTAGCCCAAAGAATTTAGCGTAACTCTTCCAGACGCCGTTGCAGGTTTTGTCGTATTGGCATTTTTTGCAGGCCGGCGATTTTACTTTCAAGGTCTTGCGGTGCTCGTCAATTGAGGCCTCAAAACCCGGCCCGCGCAAAAAAGTGTCCATCTGACTCAAATCGTTGATGTGTCGACGATAGGACGGCTTCAAAAGGCATAAAATAAAATTGTAAATAAAAACGCCCGGATGATGTTCGGCTTTGTTGATTTCGTCAATCGCCCGTTCCATAAAAAGCGCTGTTTCTTTCATCGGCGCGGTTAAAACTTTGGGGTTTTTCAAAACGCT
>CAZICC010000120.1:0-1772 GCA_964537645.1 uncultured Candidatus Saccharibacteria bacterium
CGCATTACCAGCCGCCTTTGTCTTGAAAGTAATGCTAATAACCTTACCGCCTGAACCAGTAAAACCCGGATTCAAAACTATTCCTTCAAAGTTGACCGTGCCGGCGCTGTTGGAAAAAGCTAAAAATAGAGCCGTTTTTAGAAAGCAATTCCACTGCTAATTTGTCGGCAGGGAAAGAGATAACACCGGAAGCGGCGTTCATTGCTTGGTCGGCGCTTGAAACATACACGCTTACCGTAAAAGAAGTGCCGACCGCGTGCGTTCCCGACGAAGGAGAAAAATACAAACTTGCCGCTTGGGCCGCCACAGGTGAAAGAACAAAAAATACGCTTGTAAGAGCAAAAAATATTAAAAATTTTACCCTGTTAGAAATCGACCTCAGCTTTGCATTGCTTGGCATCTTTGACATTTTATTTCTAACGGGGTTTATCTTTTGCGTTTTCTCCATAAAAATTCCCAAATAAGATACACTATCGCCATTACTAATATTATTGTAGCGAGAATCAGATAATTTTTATACCAAGCGGCCGGTTTTTGAGCCGGCAAAACCGCAACCCTTTCGTTTCCGCTTTTGTCAATTGCTTTTACAACAATCTTCTCGTCCAGATTTTGATTTTTCAAAAGATAAGGGCTTTCTGCGACAACACACTCTTTATTTCTTTCGCAAACTTCATAATGGTCAATCCCTGACCCCTTATCTTGTGTTGCGAAAACCAAAAACCATTTGCCTTCAAAAATAACTGGATCAGCCGCAATTTGCGGCGTGAATTCTTCTGGCGGATTACGGTCTTCGGTTTCTGGAATTGAAATTTGAGGAACAGAATCTTGTCTGGAAATTAAAAACTGAAAGTTAGAGATAACAAGCGGCGCTTCGGTTCCTTTTCCGTCATTTTTCAACGCTTTTACACCGCTGAATTCAACTGTGCCGGCGTCTTCTTTTTTGGCTAAAAAGGTGGTTGAGAAAATTAATCCTTGACTGCCGCTATACCCGCCGGGGGTAATACCAGAAAAAGCAATTTGGCCTTCTGTCGCAGTTTTTGGTTTTTCTATCCAAAAATTGATTATTGAGTTAGCATCATTTACTTTTTTGACCTCCAAAAGATCCTGCGGAAATATAATTTTTCCTTCAATCGCATTTATCTCCTCGTTATCGGTATTGATGAAAACGCCAACCTCAAATAATTGATCCGTCTTTATCTCCTGAGTTTTTGCGTCAAAAGAAACTTCCGCTGCAAGAGCAGGGATAGCGATAAACGATAAGCTGCAGACTGCAAAAATAATTTTGATTTTTTGAATCTTTGCCATATTTTATCCTGTCCAATAAAATGCCATGATACTAAAATCAATCAGATCCACCTTGCCGTCGCCGTTCAAATCGGTGGTTGCTGGTGGATTCGGCCTTTTATACCAATACGCGGCAATGGAAAAATCAACGAGATTAACTCGTTTATCACCATTCAGATCGCCTTTTGCCGATGGGACCGAGGGTTGAGCGAGAACATTTTTAGTGCCGACCACAAAAGCAACCGTCTTGCTGAAAGAACTGATGGCGCCGTCAAGAGCCGCTTTTGATTTTGTAAAATGCTGTCCCATATAAAGCGGCGAGGTGTCAAAGTTATATAAATAAGCTCCGCTCTGGTCGGACTTAACTTTATTAAAAAATTCTTCGTCGGAATTTACCGAAATAGTAATTTCGCTGTTAGGCGCGCTTTGTCCGAAAATAGCAATATTGTCGCCTCGCTTCACCTCGCTTTTATCAACATCAATCGTGG
>CAZICC010000121.1:0-1702 GCA_964537645.1 uncultured Candidatus Saccharibacteria bacterium
GCAAGCCGTATTCATCGCGAAAACCTCGAATTCAATTCCGGGAAAATCGCGGACCACTTCCAAATCTTTCAGCGCGATATGACGATCGAAAATAATCCTTGAACATTCTTCTTTTTCAAACAAGCGAATAGATTCTTTGTTTTTAACGGCAAAAAAAGAACTGGCGACAACTTTAAATCCGGCGTTTACGAATTTTTTCGATAACCCGATATTCGCGAGGATGACGCCGTCTATCCCGATTATCCTTAAACTTTCCATATTCCTTTCAATAATCTCCTGAGATTTTTTTTTGATAACCGGCAGATTAAAGGCGACGTAAATGCTTTTTTCATTTTTTTTAACGATAACTGACAATTTTCGCAATGCTTCGAAATCGGGTAAATTAGAATCCGCCACCGATCTCGTCCGTCTGGAGCTGAAATTTTCATTGTTGATCAAAACCCCGCAGAAAAACTCGTCGGCGCCGGCTTCAATCAAAGGCAAGGCCTCTTCCGGCCCGTCAATGGGAGACATGATTTTTAACTGATGGCGCGGCATAAATTAAATTTTGGATTGGATTCTTTTTGATTCGGAAATGATTATTTTGAATAATTTTTTCGCGAACAGCGGATTCAATGACAATTCTTTAGCCCGTTTTTCATACAACGATTCCAGCGCCTTCTCTCGCCTGGCGTCCCTGATTTTCATTTTTTCTGCCCTCTTTACGATACCCGCTTTCCGGCAAACCGAAAACCGCCTGGAAATGATTTTCAATAAATTCCTGTCGATTTCATCAATCTCTTTTCTTAATTTTTCCAAACCGTCCTTCATTGACTCAGACGCGGCTCAGTTTATTGAGTAAATAATGGTCGGCTAAAACCAAGGCGGCCATCGCCTCCGCCACGGCCGCCGCCCGGAAACAAATGCAAGGATCATGACGGCCTTTAATTTTTAATATCCTGGTTTTTCCTTGTTTGTCAACGGTTCTTTGTTCTTTGCCGATACCGGAAGCGGGCTTGAAAGCGCAACGCGCCAAGATATCTTCGCCGGTGGAAATTCCGCCGATTATCCCGCCGCCATAATTGGTCTTTGTGCCGATTCGGCCGTCATTTTTCATCAGCCATTCATCGTTATTTTCCGAACCCCGCCTTGAGGCGACGGCAAAGCCGTCGCCGATTTCCACCCCCTTGACCCCCGGAATGCCCATCAAGGCCCTGGCTAAATCCGCCGAAAGCTTGCCAAAAACCGGTTCGCCCAAACCCGCCGGAACATTACGGACAGCGACTTGGACAATTCCGCCAATCGAATCGTTTTCGCGTTGAGCCTTCTTAATTTCCCGTTTAAATTTATCCAAAGCGTTTTTGTCGGGACAACGCAAGGCATTGTCGTAAACGATTGATTCGTCAACAGATCCCACCCTTGTTTTTCCTACTTGAATCACGCAACCAATTATCTTCACTCCAATTGTGTTTAATAATTTTTTGGCGATCGCGCCGGCCGCCACCCGGCCAACCGTTTCCCTGGCCGAAGCCCTGCCTCCCCCGCGCCAGTCGTGAAATCCGTATTTTGCTTCGTAAACGAAATCCGCGTGGCCGGGCCGGTAGATATCTTTGATTTTTTCGTAATCTTCCGTCCGAGCGTCCTCGTTGAACACGACCAAAGCGATGGGGGTTCCCAAAGTTTTCCCTCTGTAAATTCCGGATAAGATTTTAACCTTGTCTTT
>CAZICC010000122.1:0-1654 GCA_964537645.1 uncultured Candidatus Saccharibacteria bacterium
TATCGGCGGGGGATTTGATATATTGACTGGGGGACGATAATCTTATGGAACCACCACTAACAGTTAACTTATTGCTCGGCCCCGTCGTCCCGATGCCGACGTTGCCGGCGGAAGTGACCGTGAGCGAAGAGACGCCGACCTGCAAAGGATTGGCAGTACCCCCTCCGGCGACGCCGACGTTGCCCGAAAAAAAAGCGTCTCTCCAGCGCAGGCCCGAAACGCCCACGCCGTAGGTATTGTCGGATGCCGGAAGCAAATTCGAATCAAAGGTCACGGCTTTGGCAATGGGGAGCAATTGCTGAAGAGTGGAGGAAAATTCCAGCAAGGGATTGCCGCCGGATTTGTAGGACATCGCGAGCGCCACGGAAACCGAGCGGGGAGCCGGGGGCTGGAAAACCTGGCCGAAGACCAGAGAGTCAACATTCACCTTGTCGGAAGTCAGGGTGGTGGTGGCGGCTGTTCCTTCTTTCATGTATAGAATTCCTGCCTGGAGCGTGAAAATGGTGGGGTCTTTGCTTGTTTCTCCCATCACCAGCTTCAAGAGGCCGGATTGGGCCGCGTCCACCGATACGGCCTGGGCTGTTTTTTGGTTGATTGTATCCAAGGCCAAGCGCATATTGCTTTGGACCTCGGCTTTGGCGTCAACGCCCGGCTTGACGGTACTGGCGAGGTACAGAACCGAAACCACGGCCACGGAAACGCCGGCGAAGATGCCGATATAAATGAGGAGTTCCATCAGGGTGAAGCCATTTTCCACTTTTAACGGAGAATTTTTTGAATTTTTATACATATTCATCAAATTTTGAATTTTGAAATTCGAATTTTGAATCAATTTTTAATTTTAAAAACGTTTCAAAATTGAGCCATTTAAAATTCAATCGAAATTCAAAATTGAAAATTAAAAATTTACCTCACGGGCTCCACGAAAGCGCCACGTCGTCCACCCGCGGGCTTCCGCCGCAATAGTTGCCGAGCAGGCTGACTCTGTAACGGAAATAGCGCTTGTTGTTGTGGCAGGCGACGCCCGGAGAAATCTGGCAGCCGTCTGTGCCGCCGCCCGGGCCGTCAATTTTAATCCAGACGGCTGGCGGGGGCGAATACCAGGTGCTGGCGGTGCCGTCGTAGCCGACATACGTCCAGGGGCCGCCGGAAGAATTGGAAGAAGCGATTTGGAACCGAACGTTGGTATCGGCCGGTCTAGTCCCGGTCCAGCGCAAAACGTTAAAAGCGACGCCGGCGGCGATTTGGCTGTCGTAAACGGAAGAAATCAACTCGCCGGTTTTTTGGGCCGAGCTGGTGGCCCAAAAGGTCCTAGTCCTCCAGTTGCCGCAGTTGTTGCAGTTGTTGGAAGGAGAGCAGCCGCCTTGGAGACAATTAAAAGAAATCCAGCCGATGTTTTCGGCCCAGGCGTAACCTTCTAATTCTTGAGTCTGGGCTTGAGTGGTTTTTGGTAATAAAAAGCAAACCAACTAATAAGACTATGGAGATGAAAAGATGTTTTTTGCAGTTCATAGATGTTTAAATTTCTAATTTCTAATTTTTAATTTCTATTAAATTTTTAATGTTTAAACCTTTTTCTTTTTGTCCAGAGTGGTAGTAATTTTCTGAAAGATTAAGTGAAATTCGTGGGCTTCTTGCCAAAAAGTTTTAATTT
>CAZICC010000123.1:0-1605 GCA_964537645.1 uncultured Candidatus Saccharibacteria bacterium
TCAACCGCGCGGCGCTTATAGGGGACTTGGAAAAGCAGATATCTGTTCTCAATCCGGCCGCCATTGAATTGTTTTTGGTCAAAGACGCGCCGATTGTTTTTGAAAGCGGAACGGAGGAAACGAAAAAGAAAATGGCCGACATATTGGCCGCCGCCCCCTTTTTTTTAAAAACCGAAGACAAGGAATTCAAAATCCAAAAAGACGAGCTCCTGGAACTCATTGAATTCGTCCCCGTCGATTCCCCGGAAGGAGCGGGGCGAAGAAAAACCCTGGCCATTTCCGTCTCTCCGCGGAAATTGAACGACTTTCTGGCGGCGCTGACCCCGGCAATCAACCAGGCGCCGGTTAACGCCCAGCTTTCCGTCAAAGACGGCCGGGCCGAAATTTTCCAACTGGCGAAAGACGGCTTAAAGCTTGATATGGAAAAAAGCGCCGAAATCGTCGCGGCGGCGATTTTAAGCGCCCAAAAAGAAACAGGGCTTGTCGTTGAAAAAGAAAAACCCGCCATCACCCAGGAAACGATAGAAAATCTGGGCGTTATCCATTTCCTCGGCAAGGGCGCGTCCAATTTCAGCGGTTCTTCCGCCGCCCGCGCGAACAACATCAGAATCGGCGCCTTCAGATTCCACGGAGTGCTCGTAGGACCGGACGAGGAATTTTCTTTCGGAAAAATTTTGGGCGATGTCGGCCCGGAACAAGGATATTTACCGGGCCTTGTCATCAAGCCGGGGAAAACCGTCCCCGAGTACGGCGGCGGCATCTGCCAGGTCTCCACCACGATGTTCCGAGCGGCCGTCAACGCCGGTCTGAAAATAACCGAACGCTACCCCCATTCTTTCCCGGTGGCTTTTTACAATCCCCAAGGGTTTGACGCCACGGTTTATCCTCCGAGCGTTGACCTTAAATTCGTCAACGACACGCCGGCCAACATTCTCATCCAAACGAAAATGGAAGGCAATAACCTGGTTTTTGAAATTTACGGCACCAAGGACCGCGAAGTGAATGTTACCGCTCCGGAAGAATACGACAAAAAATACGACGGCTCGATGAAAGCCAAATTCACCCAGGAAATCCGGCAAAACGGCGAAATTATACGCTCTAAAACTTTTTACTCCACCTATAAATCGCCCCGACTTTTCCCGGAAAGGAGAAACCCATTAGAATAATTTCTAAATCCAAATTTCTAATTTCTAAACAACAGGTGTAGAAAATTTTAAAGGCCAGTCGCAGAGCGACTGGCCTTTTTGGTCCATTTTTTACGCCCATTTTACCCAGTTCGGAAAAGCTTGTCCGAAAAGGATAATTCCGAAAGCCATAACTTCCTTTGAATCGCCGGCCGCCTTAATAAGGGCTGCCTTGGACTTTTCGGAAATCTCCGAACAGTGCGGTATCATCCGGATGGCGAAGGTTTTGACCGCGTCATAAACGCCCGGGGCCAAAGAATTGGAGAGGTAAAGCCCTATCACCCCATCCATGCCGGCGATATCGCCTTCTGCGGTCCTCGCCAGATAAAAACCGATGACTCTGGCGTTCTCGCCGGCAAGAAGCTCCTCTTTCGTGTATCCGAGAAGGCGCGCCAATTCGGCGGCGGCGGCAAGAGAAAAC
>CAZICC010000124.1:0-1586 GCA_964537645.1 uncultured Candidatus Saccharibacteria bacterium
CGTAGGCGGTGGGGTAGGCGTGGTCGGCGGCACGCAGGGGAAGCAGGCCGTTGCTGTCCACCGCCTCAAGGGGGATGGGCAATTTGGCCCCGGCGGCGGCGAGCATGCGGGGGAGGAAGAAACCGGGGAAGTCGTCGCCGTGAAAATCCAGCGGCCGGACATAAAGTCGGTGATAGAAAACGACGTCCATATCCTGTTTTTTTTGGCCCATCTTTTCGAAAAATACGTTCCCGAGTCGCGGAATTACAGGCCCGTCAAACTGGTCAAAGAATTCGCCGCCTGGGTGTTGCGCGAATTGGATTTCACGGTGGAGGCGACCAACGCCGACCATTTCCGGGAGATTTTGAAGGATTATCCGACCGTCAAAATCCCCGAAATCCACTGGGATTATACCGCCAAAAGGGTCTTGGTGATGGAATTCATTGACGGAGCCAAGGTGGACGATTTGGCGGCTTTAAAAAACAAGGAAATTGACCCCCGGGAAATCGCCGAAACCGGCTTGGCCATCGCCCTGAAACAACTTTTCGTTGACGGATTTTTCCAGGCCGATCCCCATCCCGGAAATTTTTTCGCTTTGCCGGGCAACATTTTGTGTCTCCACGATTTCGGAATGGTCGGCTACTTGGCGCCGGAAGCGCGTTCGGAATTGGCGGCGATTTTTATGGCCATGATGGACAAAAACGCCGAAGGAGTTTTGAAGCATTTGACGCACCTTGCCGAAATTGACGAGGATTCGGAATTGAAATTGTTCCGCGATTCGGTTTTTGACATTCTGACGCGGCAATTTTACGGATTGGGCCGGAAGGAAAGCGCGGCTGCCGTGTTTTACAGGATAATCAACGTCGGCGCCAAATACGGAGTGGTTTTTCCGTCGGACTTAGTTTATTTCGGAAAGGCCTTGGTGACGGCCGAAGCCATGGGCGCGAAACTTTGGCCGGACGCGGATTTTGACGCCGCTTTGCGGCCTTTTATCGGTCGTCTTATCGGCGGCCAGTTGGCGCCGCGGCGGCTTTATTCCGAATTGCGTTCCGATTTTTTTGATTTTGCCCGGTTCCTGAAGGATTTGCCGGAACACACCTTGAAGCTTATGGACAAACTGGAAAGAGGGGATATCGGCGTCCGGATTAATCCGAAAGAATTTTTGGAAATCAAGCGCGAGATTGACCGCCAGAACGACATCAAGGTGCTGGCCTTGGTAACCGCGGCTTTAATTATCGGTTCAGCCGTCATTTTGCGCTTGGAGCGAATCGCGACGGTCTGGGGATTTCCGCTCGGCTGGCTGGGATTCGCCCTGTCGCTTTTTCTCGTTTTTTGGGTTATTATTAAAATTAGAAAGTAATAAAATATATCAATTGACGAATAGGTATCATAATCAACGAACTTGCCATATTTGAAATTCGGCATTCGTAGATTAGGATAAAAATTCGTTGATTTCGATAACATCGTTATGAAGAAAAATTTAATCGAAAGCGGGCTTTTGCTCGGCCTCGGTCTCTATTCTTTGACCAAGGAAGGGATAGAGAAGCTTGTGAAGCAACTGGAGAAAGAGCAACATCTTTCGGCGAAAGAGGGCAAACAAATGGTGA
>CAZICC010000125.1:0-1575 GCA_964537645.1 uncultured Candidatus Saccharibacteria bacterium
TTGATGGATGAGGTCTACGACACGCTGCTCAAAGAGGGGTTGTTGAAGGAGATGTAGATTGACAGAATGGTCTTTATGCCCTTCCTTCAGTATTTAAATAACATTTCCCAACCTCCCATTCCAATCTCTGTTTCGGTAAATTTCATTTTGCTGATTTTTTTGATTTGTTTGAATTACCGCGAGATTAAAAAATTCCTCGCGCCAATCAGTAAAAGAACCTGGTTTATTCTGCTGCTTATTTTCGTTCTCGGTCTGTCGTTAAGATTGTTTTTGCCGCCCAAGCAGCACATCATTTTTTTTGACGAGCCGGGTTATATGTTGGTCGCCAAAAATCTTCTGGCCGAAGGCCGCGTCGGCATAGAGTGGGACAATCCTCCGTCCATTGGCTGGCCGTTTATACTGGCGATAACTTTTGCTATTTTCGGCGTTGGCAGTTCTGCGGCCATTTACACTTCTTTAATTTTTGGCGCCTTAACCGTTGTCAACATCTTTTTGTTGGGATTAATTATTTTCAAAAACGATAAAATCGCTCTTTTTTCGGCCTTTCTTTTTACTCTCTTGCCCTTGCATATCCGCTGGTCGGCCAGCGCCCAAAACAACGTTATTTCCTTATTTTTCATAACCGGCGCCTTGTTTTTGTGTTTTTTGTATTTGAATTACAAAAAATACTCATTATTGTGGTTGGCGCTGGCCGCGGTTTTTTTCGCCGCCCAATTCCGGCCGGAAAATTACATCTTGCCGGCCTTATTTCTGGTTGCCATTGTAATTTTTGATAAATTGCCGTCAGCCGAACGGTTATTAAAATTTTCCATTCCCTGGATGGCCGTATCTCTTTTGGCCATACCGAATTTCGCCAACGTTTTGGGATTCCAGACATCCGTCAATTGGATAGAAAGCGATTCGGCGGGCAAAATGACGGGCAGTAATTGGAGCTTCCACAATCTAATTTCCAACACCATTAATCGCGGCAGGGATTTGTTTAACGGGAGTTACGAGCCATTAATTTTTATTTTTTTATTTGTAATTGGATTTGTCTTCCTTATAAAGAAAGATTTTCGCAAGGCCCTGTTCTTTTTCATCTGGTATTTCTGTTTTTATTTCATTTATTTTTTTTCCTGGCTCCAGACCCTTGGGGCCCAAGACCGTTTCTACATGACCTTTTATCCGGCAACGGCTTTGCTTGCCGGTTTTGGTTTGTGGACAATCGGCCTATTTATTTCCCGGCGCCTTAATCGGAGTCCGGCCATGGTTTATTTTTTGACGGCGGGCATCGTCGCCGTTTTATTTTTCCCTTCGGTCAAAAATTCTTCTTCCCTTTATGCCGGAATTTTTGAAAAATGGGAAATAAACGCGCTGGAAAGGGCCAAAAAAGAAATTCCGCCCGACTGTTTGATAATTACTCGGCAAACTTTTCCCGTTCAAGCCATTACCGATTTTAAAGCCCTTACCATTGAAAAATTTTTAAAACAGAATTTGAAGGTTGAAGACAGACAGCAATGCGTCATGTTTTTCCGCGATATTTCCTGCGACCAGCAGCTCCGTCGCGGCGAACCCGATTGGTGTCGGGAATTGGGG
>CAZICC010000126.1:0-1135 GCA_964537645.1 uncultured Candidatus Saccharibacteria bacterium
GCAGTGTCGCGAAAATAAAAGAGGTTCCCGAAAAGTGGCGGAAAATTTTCGTTACGGCCCACGACCTGACTTACGAAGACCATATCCGGATGCAGGCGGCTTTTCAGAAATACGTCGACAACGCGGTTTCCAAAACCATCAATTTTCCCCGTGAGGCCACGGTTGACGACGTTAAAAAGGCCTATTTGCTCGCCTGGGAACTCGGCTGCAAAGGAATAACAGTTTACCGCTACGAATCAAAATCCCAACAAGTATTGAACATTCCGACGAAAGTGGAGGAGCCGGTTCGGCCGATTTCGGAAAAAGAGGTTCCGCCGGTTCTCCGCAATCCATCGCCGGAACTGCCGGATTTGCCGCCGGACGTTTGCCCGACCTGCGCGGTATAACAAACAGGCAGTTGAATTAAATAAAAAATGCGGCTAAAATGGCGGTAATGTCCAAAAGCCGCGTTTTTTTGTTTCTGCTTTTGTCTTTTATCATAGGCGTTTTTTTCGCGTCTTTTTTCGGGATGCCGCCTTTGTTTTTGGGCGGAATTTTTATCCTCGGGATTTTACTGACTTCCGTTTTTTGGCGGAAAAAACCGGTAATGCTCGCCGGTTTTTTGATTTTGGTTTTCGGTTTGGGTCTTTGGCGTTGTCAGGACGCTGTTCATAAAGACGAATCGGCCGCCATCGCGGAGTACAATAATCGGGGAAAATTTTTAATCAAAGGAAAAATCACCGGCGAGCCCGACCGCCGGGATTTCAACCAGAGATTCGTTTTGGAGGCGCGGGAGATTGGAACTGGCGGCGATTGGCGGTCTGTCAGGGGGAAAATTTTGGTGACCGCCAGGCGGTTTCCCGAATACCGATACGGCGATTGGTTGGAAATTTCGGGAAGGCCCAAAACGCCGGAAAATTTCGATGATTTCGATTACGCCGCTTACTTGGCCAAGGACGGCATCTATTCCATCGCGAAATATCCGGAAATTGAAAAGGTCGGCGGGGAGGGATTGTCGGTTTTCGGCACCCTGTTTAAAATTAAACAAAAATTTGAGGCTACTTTGGGCTTGATTTTGCCGGAGCCCCATTCTTCTTTTTTGGCCGCTTTGATTTTGGGGGCGCGAAAAACTTTGCCTCCCCAGCTGACCGAAAAT
>CAZICC010000126.1:1178-1512 GCA_964537645.1 uncultured Candidatus Saccharibacteria bacterium
CATCATCAGTTCTTTCATTATCGGCTTGTTAACGCTGTTTTTAATCCGGCGCGGCGCCGCTTTCTGGATTTCGGTTTTCGCCATAGCCGCTTTTACCCTGATGACCGGCGCCATGGCTTCGGTTGTCAGGGCCGCGGTGATGGGTATTTTGGTCTTGTGGGCTCAGCGGGAGTCGCGGCTTTATTCCATTACCAACGCCGTAGTTTTCGCGGGCGCCCTGATGATTTTCGTTAATCCGAAAATTTTGCGCTGGGACATCGGTTTTCAATTGTCTTTTATAGCCACCTTGGGACTGATTTATGTTTCGCCGGTTTTTCAAAAATGGCTGGAGCCG